>URPT01000089.1 GCA_900549845.1 uncultured Veillonella sp.
GGTTACCCCATCGAGAGCAAATCGTATCATTTTACGCACACTAAACTTTGAGACCCCTGCAAAACGAGGTGGCGCTACAAAGTGCAACTCAGCTTGTCTATACCCTAAGGCACCAACAATACCGCGCAAGAAACGACCATGTTCTCTGAACCGTTTCAATGTGCCCAATGCTTTACTATTCATGAGGCGGAAATCAGATCCCCCTTCAACAATAGGAACATCGGCCATTTTGTTCATTAGTTTGTAATAATACTTAGACGTGAAAGATTTAGCCCAACTAGCATCTTCAGTTGAATCGCGTATGGTGCGCACCACATCATACCCCGATTCCCACAACCGAATGAGTTCAGGAATCAAAGCCGGTGGATGCTGCATGTCACCGTCCATTGTAATAACTGCATCTCCATGAGCATAATCAAGACCACAAGTAAGCGCAGTCTGATGCCCAAAATTACGAGCAAGCAATAACACTTTGACATGTTTATCATTGTAAGCAATTTCACGCAATATCATAGATGACGAATCACTAGAACCGTCGTCTACAAAGATTAGTTCATAATCGTACGTGAGCCCTGACATAACATCAGTTACAGCTTTATAAAAATTCGCTATGTTCTCTTCTTCGTTATATACAGGCACTACAATAGAAAGTAACATAAATCCTCCAAAGTATTTTACTCACATATTTTAAGTTAATTAGTAAATTAAGGCAAATCATAAAGGTTAACAATAGGTAGATTTATATCTACAAACTCAGTAAATAAGCGATTTCTTCGCACTCTACCGCTTTTTCTCTTCATTTACCTTATATATAAGTATATCAAATAAGTAAAATATCATTTTATATATAAAACTACTTAACAAACAGTATTATAAAATAAATTTATATCAGTAAAAAGATAATAAATGCTTTTATTAACTATATAAATCAAGAATTAATCAAAAAATCAAATATATTTTCTGAACCAAATACAAGAAATTCAACTGATTTCATTTTATTTTCATAAAACCCATCGTAATTTTACAAATTTTTCTATATATAAACCAATTATATATACCCAAAATATGAATAAAATACTAACATTATAAAAAACAAAGCTAATTTAATGATTCCAACTAACTAAATCACCAAAATATTCTCCTACAGAGAAGAAAGAGACCCTGATAAGGGTCTCTTATATTATAGGCCAGCAGCATCAATCCAAGATTGTAAATCCGCCTCTGCTAGTTCCATATCCTCTTCATATGCACCAGCTACGACTGGATATTTAGCAACCTCTACAGTGTGCAAAATCGAATCATCTCGGCCATTTTTAAAGGTGCCAATCCAAATTCCAGAGAATTGAGATTCATACCACTCTACAGGCTGATCTGTTTCATTGAAGTTAATCGTAATATGACCACGACCAAGTGTTTCTAATACCTCCACTTGCTCTTCTTCTGCAAGACCTGTTTTCTCTATATAAATAGAATAAGTCTCACCTGTTTCACGCAAATTTTTAAGTGCTAAACGCAACTCATTTAAAACGGCGCGAACATTACCATAATTCTCAATCATAAATACTCCTATTAGAGATAAATTTACATCCTATAAACCGATTAGTTTAAGTGTTAGGTTCTGCAGTTACACCCCATTCTCGTAACACATTGAGTACACGCTCTTTCACCTCTGGTAAAGCTCGTTGTACAGGTGCACTAGGTTCAAAACCAATCTCTAACGATTCTGGTTCCACCCCAATAACGACTGCATCCTCTAAGGGGTCTTCTTGAATGGCGCGGATGCGTAAAATATCTTGCATTCCCACTTCGTGTACAGATATATGTTCTGTGAAATATTGTTCTAATTCCTTATGAGGGAACTCATATATAGTTCCTGGAGCTTCCCCACCATTAATAGCGTCTACGAGCAGAATTTTCTTCATACCACGCATATACGTAAGTAGTTCCATCCCCATCGTTCCACCATCAATAATAGAAATAGACGGTGTAAATGTGAAAGACTCTTTTAATTCTTTTACTACATGAACCCCTAATCCCTCGTCAGTAAGTAATATATTACCTACACCGAGTAGGACGATTTCATTATTACCATCATCATAAAGGCTATTTAAATCAATACGCGGACCCTCTGAGTCCGCGTATTGTTCCAAGCCACTGATGATTTCAGTACTTGTATTAGTCATTATCTTGTAATTCTCTTTCTCTAGGATCGTTAGGATCACTTGGACGATATGTTGTACCAGATGGTTTATCGATACGTTCACCACGACGGCGTTTGCCATTGAGGTCTTCAATATCGATTGGGTCATGCGCATAATACTTCATACCAGAAACCATAGCAGATACTTCACCAGATTCTTCCATAACGTCTTCTCGGAATGCCATGTACACATGAACAATCGTAAAGAACAAGAAGCCCCAAGCAATATAGTGATGGATAATATGAACCTTGTATTCACCACCAAATAATGTAACAACTGGAGCAAATAAAGTTCCTAAAATACCATTAGGATTAACCATTGAAAACATGGCAAAACCCGTTAAGATTTCAAAGAAGAACATAATGTACACCATCATGTACGCAGTTCTCGCTAAGGAGTTACGAAGCCAATGATGTTCATGCTTTTGAGGAATCATCAAATAGTGCAATGTAGTTTCTTTAAGACCGTACCAATACCGTTTTTGACGGAATTTAGGTAATAATCTGTCCCCTCGATTCCAAAGAGCACCAGCAAATCGGAAGATGAAGGAGAATGTTAAGATAACACCCGCAATGAAATGGATACGACGCATAGTTTCCATAGAGAACCAACCATCAATAGCAAAGGTTGGCTCTGGATTACCTGTAATAGCTGCAAATCCTGGATCACCAATATATAGGCCAGTCCAGAATAAAGCCGTTACACTAAGCACCATAGTCCAGTGGAATATGCGCAGCCATAAACTAAATACGACATACGCCTTTTTGTCAGTATGTATTAACATAAGCCCACCACCCTTTATTTACACAATGCATCTGTATTGACGGAAACAATTTTTTCGCCTTTTTTATTGTATAAATGGGTTGCACATGCGAGACATGGGTCGAAGGAGTGAATTACCTTCAAGATTTCAAGTGGTTTATCTGCAATTTTTACATGTGTATCAATCATGGAGTCTTCGTAGGCACCATGTTCGTTAGCCGCAGTCTTAGGACATGCATTCCATGTAGATGGTACGATACATTGATAGTTTGCAGAGCGACCATCTTTAATATGAATCCAGTGACCCAAACCACCACGAGGAGCATCTACAAGGCCAACACCTTTAGCATCTTTATCCCATGTATTTGGCTCAAATTTAGTCATATCAGCTACAGTAGTGTCACCATTTTTTATGTTAGCAACGAGTTTATCAAAGAAGTATTGACTCATATTTGCTGCTACTTGTGCATCAAGGCCACGACATGCTGTACGACCAACCATTGTAGTCATCCATACATGAGCAGGAACGCCAAGTACTTGAGATACTGTATCGATTTGACGAACAATCATGGATTCTGCCCAAGTTGGATCTTTAATGATACCTTGTTTTACTTTTGTATATACAACGATATATTTTGCTAATGGGCCAACTTCTGCAGTTTTGCCTTTGAAAGTTGGGGATTTAATCCAAGAATATTTTTTATCTTCATCAAGGAATTCCCATTTTTCTTTTGTACCAGATTTAGGGCCTGTAAACTTAGGATCTGTAACACCTTCGATAGGATGAAGAGAGCTTTTACCATCTGGATATGTGAACCAGGAGTGATCAACCTCTTCACTGAGGTATTGAGGATCCATGAAGTCTTTACCTTCTAATGGAATAAATGTAGCTTTATCTACGCCTAATGCAAAGTTTTCAACTACGCCATTAGAACGAACGACACATTTTTTATGGTAGTCACCATTAGAAATGCCAGAATATGTATCATCTGGATAGTCACCGTAGGACATAACGCGTTTTTTCGCAAGGCCACCGCCATCAATCATGCCTTTTTCTACATACATTTTGCCGATAGCTAATAGATCTGGCACGTAGAAATTATTTACCAAATCTTTAGCCAATGCAATAGATTCTTCTACCGCAGCAAGACGTTGTGTATTAATAGGCGCATTCATATCATTCATAGAAATAGAACATGGCATGCCACCTACAACATAGTGCGGATGAGGGTTTTTACCACCAAATACAACGTGAGGAATTACGATATCACGTTGACGATCAAGAATATTCAAGTAATGGGATACGGCCATCAAATGAACCTCTGGTGGCAACAAATTATAATCAGGATGATCCCACCATTGAGCGGAGAAAATACCCAATTGACCAGATTCTACAATTTTCTTAATCTTTTGTTGTATAGCTGTGAAATAAGCAGTTGTAGCTTTAGGGAACTCTTTAGGATATGCAGAGTCTTTAGACGCAGTTTCAGCAGGCGCTAAACCACTTACATTATAAGTATTTAATACATCATTTTGTAATTGTGCTGTTTTAGCTGGATCTGCACTAAGAGCTGCTACAGGGCTAACCCAGTCAAGAGCGTGTAAATGATAGAAGTGAACAATATGGTCATGTACATCTAAAGAGCTATGCATGATATTACGTATGTAGTTTGCATTTTTAGGAATAGTAATTCCAAGAGCATCCTCTACAGCACGTAATGCTGCTAAGGCATGTGTTGTAGTACATACACCACAAATACGTTGTACGAACGCCCAAAGGTCACGAGGATCGCGATCTTTAGCAACAAGTTCGATACCGCGCCAAGCAGTACCAGAAGACAATGCGTCCTCTACTTTACCACTCGCTTCATCAACTTTTATTTCTACCCGTAAATGACCTTCAATACGGGAAATCGGATCTACTACTACGCGTTTCATTAGTGACCTCCTCCATTATTATGTTTCTTTTCATCCCATAAGCCTTGTTCTTTTAAGCGTTTTTCTTCTTTCATATCAAGAATTTTATTACGCGTAAGAGTTGCAGCACCATGAACGATAACTGCTGCAGTAGCACCAACAGCAGCCACTGTACCGATTGTATCAGCAGTTGTGATGGTATTAGCCAATGGAATATCTGGTAAACGTTTGTAGAATACGTCATTATCCCAGAAGCCCTTTTCAGAGCAACCAATACAACCGTGACCGGATTGAATTGGATAGGATAAACCATTCCACCAACGTAAGTTACCACAAGAATTATATGTTTGAGGTCCACGACAACCTACTTTGTACAAGCACCAACCAGATTTGGATGCATCGTCGTCGAATTTTTCAACGAAGAGACCAGAGTCAAAGAAGGCACGGCGGTAGCATGTGTCGTGAATACGATTGCCATAAAATTGTTTAGGACGACCTTGAGAATCAAGAGGTGGAATTTGACCAAATAATGCATAGTGCATGATTACACCAGTCATAACCTCTGGAATTGGAGGACAACCCGGAACTTTGATAATAGGTTTACCAGATACAACAGAAGATACAGATACTGTATTTGTTGGATTTGGTTTAGCCGCTTGAATACCACCCCAAGCTGCGCAGGAACCATATTCAATGATTGCTGCTGCGCCTTTAGCCGCTTCTAATAAGGATTCTTTAAATGTGCGACCACCTACTGTACAGTAAACACCATTTTCATCAAGTGGCACACCACCTTCAACAGCCAAGATGTATTTGCCTGCTTTTTCTTTGATGATTTTCTCTAAATGTTCCTCTAATGGTGCACCAGATGCAGCCGCCAAAGTATCATCATATTCAAGAGAAATCATATTCAAAATTACATCAGATGTAAATGGAGAAGATGAGCGAATAAAGGACTCACTACAACCAGTACATTCATGACCATGTAGCCAAATTACCGTAGGCAATTCAGTTGTTTCAGCTGCCTTAACAACAGTGTCTAACATCGTTGGTGGCAAGCCTAGAATAGCGGTGAGTGCTACACAGGATTTCATAAATGTGCGTCGACTCAAACGTCGCTCTTGGAAGAGTGTCCATAAACTGTTTATACGATTCTTCACGGAATATAGCCTCCTTACAACAACTTTGCGCAATATATCAATATTACTTAATGAACTACAACTATTATGATAATAATCATACTATGAAAATTAAATAATGTACTATCTAATTCGTCACAGCTATTATGATAACAATCATATTCTTACTACTTTATTATATCACTTAATATTTATGAAAACTATATAATTCAAATAAAAAAGCTGTATACAAGAAAATTTATTTAACTTGCATACAGCCTTGTATTATATATTTTTTGTAAAATTCATTAGTTATCAATAAATTAGATAACTTCCTTGATTAGGGACTCAAGCACATCAGCTTTCTTGTAACCCACAAGGGAATCAAGCATTTTGCCATCACGGAAGAATACCATAGATGGAATACCATCAATATCTTCTTTCAACAAAATACCACGAAGATTTTTATCTTCTGCATCAACACTAAAGAACTCTACTTGACCTTTTAAACGTTCAGCTACCGCTTCTACTTCTGGACGCATAACAGTGCAAGGTTCGCACCAGGCAGCCCAGAAATCAACAATAGCTAAACCTTTAGAGCCAAGTACTTTTTCATCAAATTCTTGTACACTAGTAATCGCTGTAATTGCCATGAAGTTCTCCTAACAAAGATCTACAATCTTATATACTATAAATTATATCTTAAATATGGAAGCAAGCAATCAATAAGCCGAGTTCTGTTCCGCTTGCGCGGTGACGATTATCTTTCTAGGCGTACAGTCGCCTGCACGCTCGAGCGACACAACCCGGAAGGTAGGCGGGACCACCCTTAACCCTTCCCTATTCGGTCTTGCTCCGGA
>URPT01000090.1 GCA_900549845.1 uncultured Veillonella sp.
ATATAAGTTGTATAAAATTAATTAAAGAGAGGAGGGCCTATGGAGTTTTTAGTATGGATGGCTATAGGGATTGCCCTAATGGCTGTAGAACTTGTTGTTCCAGGTGGTATTTTGGGACTCATCGGTTATTGTACATTCCTTTGGGGTGTGTATGTAGCCCTTGGAGAAGGAACGGTAGCGCTGTATGCCGTACTAGGATTGACGGCCTTGCTAATTGTCCTTATCATCGTGTTCTTTAATCACTTTGAAAAGACTTGGATAGGCAAATTGTTTACCTTAGGGCAACGATCTACGACAAAAGCTGGTTATGTATCTAATGATGTATTAGATGACTTAGTCGGTAAAGAAGGCGTAGCTCATACTACACTACGCCCTGCAGGTATTGCTAAAATTGATGGTAATTTGGTGGATGTTGTAACCGAAGGGGACTTCATCGATGCCGGTTCACCTATTGTGGTGCTTCGTGTTGTGGGCGGCCGCAATATAGTTAGAAAGCGCGATTAAGCTTTCACCACATCGTCGTATATAATGGAGGTTATTATGGATGTAGGTATTTTAATCTTGATTCCCATTCTACTGATTGGGATTATGGTGTTCTTGTATGTTGTGCCATTAGGCCTTTGGGTATCTGCTCTTGCAGCAGGCGTTAATGTTGGTATCTTTACACTCGTAGGTATGCGCTTACGTCGTGTAAATCCATCTCAAATCGTAATGCCTTTGATTAAAGCAAATAAAGCAGGTCTTGATGTTAATGTAAATCAGCTTGAAGCACATTACCTTGCAGGTGGTGACGTTGACCGCGTTGTAGATGCTTTGATCGCCGCTGAACGCGCATCTATTCCTTTAACATTCGAACGTTCTGCAGCTATCGACCTTGCAGGTCGTGATGTATTGGAAGCGGTTCAAATGTCCGTTAATCCTAAGGTGATTGAAACACCAATTATCTCTGCAGTAGCAAAAAATGGTATCGAACTCAAGGTTCGTGCTCGTGTAACTGTACGTGCTAATATTGACCGCCTCGTTGGTGGTGCTGGTGAAGCTACGATTATCGCCCGCGTTGGTGAAGGTATCGTAACGACTGTAGGTTCCTCTGAAGAGCATACAGATGTACTAGAAAATCCAGATCACATCTCTCGTACTGTATTGGGTAAAGGCCTTGATGCGGGTACTGCATTTGAAATCTTGTCCATTGATATTGCGGACGTAGACGTAGGACGTAACATTGGTGCTCAATTGCAAACTGACCAAGCGGAAGCGGATAAGAAAATCGCTCAAGCTCGTGCCGAAGAACGCCGTGCTATGGCTGTTGCCACAGAACAAGAAATGCGTGCTAAAACACAAGACATGCAAGCTAAGGTTGTGGAAGCACAAGCTGAAGTACCTAAAGCATTGGCAGAAGCTTTCAGAAATGGTAATCTTGGCGTTATGGATTACTACAATATGAATAATATTATTGCAGACACTAAAATGCGTGAAAACTTAGCAGATGGTGAATAGGAGTAGCTATGGACTCTATTTTGTCTTCTGTGCTATCCATCTTTTCGCATAACCCTATATTTGTGCTAGGTATCATCGCGTATATTGCTTTTTCCATTATAAAAAGCAAAAATACAGAAGAGTCTGATGAGTATGACAATAATGAAAGCTCAGGCCAGACTTGGGAGGATATGGAACGTGAATATGGTATCTCTATAGAGAAAAAGCCTGTAGAACCTTCGCCTGAGGACTTGTTGTATGATGATGATTTCTATCGAGAAATATTTAAAAATAGACCGATTGAAAATCAGCACCCTGAGGCTCCCTTAAGACCGAAGGGGGGAAGACTGTTTCAATATGATGATTCGGAGACATCTGAAAAACATGTTGAAGAGCATCCAAGTAATGATAAAGCTCAAACAGTTTTAGCTTCCGAGCATCATTACGATGAAGCGTCTACAACGCAACAAGGTACTCATGGTTCATCCAAGAAAACCTCAAGTAAATCAACTGGCTTTAGTACGAGTACAACTCGTTTAAGTAGAGAGTCTGTTACAGGGCCAACCTTAAGTGAACGATTGGCCGAATTCAAGCGAGATAAGGCTTCTAAAGAAGGAAAGGTACTCCTTGATACGAATATGGTAACGACTTCGCCAATCACTTCGACCAGTGTTCATACATCAAGTCATAAACGTATATCAAATCATGCTCTAAAAGAAGGCATGAAATGGTCTATTATCTTGAGTAAGCCTAAGGCTCTTGAACGCAGATATCGTTAAGTTGGGGTAGCCAATACGTTTATTAGTCATTAGAAAATATGGCTATCAAAATATTGGTCATAACGTCTACTGGATTATTGGTGATTCATGATCATCGTTATTCGGGGATAGATGTTGTATAGCAATTATAACGGCACATATCCTATGTGGTGCATATAATTACATATGGAAAGAGGTTCCTATTGGTCACCTATGTGACTATTAGGAACCTCTTTTTTATTGTCTTTTTTTGATGGAACTTTCACAATAATAGGGAAAGGAGTTCGTCTACAAGGAAAGGTGATAGTATGTATCGTAATGTGCGCGTTATACCTAAACAGTTACTGGAACAATTATATGTAGAGAAACAGTGGAGTGTTCGCGAGGTGGCAGAGTATTTTCAGTGTAGTGTAGATACTATTATGCGGCGTATGAAGGCATATGATATTGAGCGAAGACCGTTGAAGAAGGATATAAATATGGTTCATGTACAAGCTCTATATGAGTCAGGTAAGTGGTCATTACATTCTTTAGCGAAGCGTTATGATGTATCGATTACGACGATGGCAAGTCGGATGAAAGAATATGGACTAGCTTGTCAGCGTTCGACCAAGAATGTAGCTATCGATCCGGTGCGTATTTGTAGGGCCTATAAAAGTGGAAATACGTCAGACTCAATTGCACGCATGTATGGCATATCCCGATGGAAAGTACATCATGTATTGCGTCATATGGGAATGTGTACAACGCTTAAAGTAAAACCATCTCGAAAGGTGGACGAGATGGCTTACTTGTATATTCATCATCATATGAGTACGGATGATATAGGTTTAGCTTACGGTATACGAGGGTCAACAGTGGCCATGTATTTACGGGAGCAAGGTATAGAAATTCGTTCAAATATATTAGAATTAGACGAAAATAGGATAAAAAACTTACGTGCTCAAGGGTATGGTGTTGCCAAAATTGCACAGATGATGGGCTGCTCTGCTTCTGCCGTAAGAAAACGACTAGCCATGAAAAAATATATCTCTCCTTGATGTAGTGCGGTAGATACTATATACTTAAATTTATACAATGATGGGAGGAATATTATGCTTGAAATTATATCTGCTTTAATACCGTTTTTCTTACTTGGCATAGCGGCCGCTGGTTTATCCCGTGTATCTGGGGTGGCACTGTCGATGATCATAGTACCAACACTATTGATTTGGGGAGCTAACGCGATTGATGTTATCGCCTTTATGCTGCTATTTGTGGTGTACAACAACTTTACAATGGAGACACAAGACGTTCGATTAGATTATAAAGACCTTGTATTATTCCCTAAATGGCGCTTATGTATTCCATTTATTTTGAGTTTAGTTGCTGCGTTCTTTGTACCAGCTGCAGGGATTGCCATCTTTATGGCCTGCTTTGTCCTAGAATTGTTAGCTACTGTATACAAACGCATTCCAGAAAATAAACGACCTCGCTTGCATCGCGTTATTGTTACATCCGTTTTAAGTGCTGTTGTAACTGCTGTAGGTGCTTATGCGGGCCCTAAAATTCCTAGTGAATACTATTTCATCTGTGCTGGTTTAGCCATCTTAATTATTACGGGCTTTGCTTGGTACGTAGGCAACCATCGAGATGCCTTTAGAGGTGCATGGGAAACAATTTGGGCTGACTTCAACTTGTTCTTGGGTATGTTTGGTGTAGAAGCCTCTTATTATCCAGCAGCGCTTACACGTTCCATTCCAAATCCAATGGACCGCATGTTACCAATGATTACCGTAGTAGGTGGATACGCTGGTCTTATGGTGGTATTTGGTGTTTACAATATCTTCTCCATACCATCCTTGATTACCGCTATTGGTGCGGCTATTGGTATTCGTCTCTTTGGTATGTATGAGTTTCCACGTCATGGCAGCTTCTCCTACTTAGCGATTGGTTTTGCTGTAGCTGCTGTTGTATGCTTGTATCTCGTATCTCCTACACCAGTAGGCTTTGATCATATTAATACATTAGTATCTCAACCAATCGGTCAATAAGGACTAGTAGTTTACTTATTTCTTTATCGTTTTATTAATATTTTTAGTGTTTTACCTAGTATCTAATAGAATTTAGTTTTGTGATATAGTTCATATATTATGCTGAAAGTTGAGTTCATACTAGATTGTGAAAGGGGTTGATGCTCTGTGGCAGAAACAATTGAAACTAGACCATTTCCACCGTTCTTACCAAAGAATACGACGGTGATGATGATGGGGACATTCCCACCAACTTCCGAAAAGCGATCTATGGAATTTCATTATCCTAACTTTCAAAATGACATGTGGCGCGTGTATGGCTTAGTGTTCTTTGACGATAAGGAACACTTTAGAAAAGGGGAGGAAAAAGCCTTTGATGCGGATAAGATTAAAGCGTTCTTATCTGAAGCAGGGATTGCTTCTTGTCCTACTGTATTAAAAGCTATACGCGAAAAGGGGAATGCATCAGATGCATTTCTTAAGGTTGTTGAACCTGTACCATTGGCAGAGGTTTTGGACCAAATTCCCGACTGTAAACATATCGGTACCACAGGTGGTAAGGCCACAGAAATTTTGTTGAGTCTTTTACCAGAAAAGGTTAAATTGCCTAAAACAGGGGAGACAATTCCCTTTGTGTTTAACGGACGTGAATTGACGTTAACGCGATTACCATCTACATCTCGTGCGTATCCTTTGAGTCTTGCTAAAAAGGCTGAAGCTTATAAAAACTTCTTTAAGGCGTGTGGATTAAAAACGAAATAATATAGGTAGATATGTAAAGCATATAGATGTATCAGCTATATAGAAAAGTCATTAACTAAATAGTTATAAATAACACCTTTGATGTTATATCGTATCTTCGGGGATATAATATAAACGATCAAAGGTGTTTTTATTATCAAAAATTAATGTGAGCTATAAAAATGGATATATCTATATTATGATTGATTACACATATCTTGTTATAAATAAAAGTAATGAGCTGTATAACATTTTAGTTCTTGATTTCTAGAATGAGAGGTTTATAATTAATCGTTGTCGCAAATGGTTGACAATAGTTTAAGAAAATGGAGTTGATATTATGGATAAGGCTAAAGAGGCCTTATGGACAAGATCCTTTGTCCTTGATACTTTGATTAATTTCTTAGTATTTTTGATTTATTATTTATTAATCGTAATTATTGCGGTAGTAGCAAAGGATAATCTTCATGCTACAGCAAGTCAAGCTGGCTTGGCCGTTGGTATTTATATTATTGGTACCGTTGTTGCTCGTTTGTTAGCAGGACGTTTTATCAGCATCTTAGGCTGTCGTAAGATGTTGTACCTTGGTTTGTTAATTTATTTGGTTTCAACAGCCATGTACTTCTATACACCTAATTTATTGATGCTCGATAGTGTTCGTTTCTTAAATGGTTTTGCATACGGTATTACCTCGACTGCTACAAGTACAATCGTAGCGGCTATTATTCCTATGTCACGTCGTGGTGAAGGGATTAACTACTATGGTTTATCTACATCTCTTGCCGCTGCGGTAGGTCCGTTCTTAGGGATTTTAATGCTACATAGCCTTGGCTATGACTTTATCATTGCCTTCTGTGTTGCTCTTATCATCCTTTGTGGTATTGGTTCCGTTATCATGAAATTTGATGAACCTAAGCTCGATATTGATTCTGAAGAACATAAAGGCATTAAAATCTCTGACTATATCGAACCACGTATGAATTCTATTAGTCTTGTTTCTATACTAGTAGGTTTTGCATATTCTGGTGTTATCGGTTTTATGGCAGCCTATACAAAAGATTTAAACCTTATCTTAGCAGGTACATTCTTCTTCGTTGTATATGCTGTAGTTATTACGATAACAAGACCATTACTTGGTATTGTATTTGATATGAAAGGGGAAAACTTCGTTCTTTACCCTTGCTTCATATCCTTAGCCCTTGGTATTTTCTTATTATCCATCGCTCACTCTACATGGCTTATTCTCTTATCTGCTGTGTTTGTTGGCCTTGGTTACGGTACATTTATGTCAAACGGTCAAGCCGTAACTGTTAAAATTGTGCCGGTTCACCGTATTGGTGTTGCCACATCCACATACTTTATTGCCTTAGATATGGGGTTAGGTTTTGGTCCATACATCTTAGGTGCTATTAAAGAGGTGGTAGGCTATACAAGCATGTTCCATGTTACTGTTGTAGTAGCACTTCTTGCCTTCGTTGCGTACTATTTCTTATATGGTCGTTATGTAGGTACTGAAAAAGATCTTTCTTTGAAAGCTCGTGCTGAAGAAGAACAAATTAGAAATCGTAAACGCAATGGTAAACTTGCGTAGAATATAATCTACTAATGCTAATGAATTTAGAGTTATTATCGTTCATAGATTTCCATAACTAAATAAAAGGACTATACGAATGATTTCGTATAGTCCTTTTGTATTATTTATGTATTTAGTATTCCATCTTCTAGAATACTAGTTTGATACTTAAATACCGGTTAAATGGCATTTAGCAGTATAGGTATGAGTCGTTACATCGCAAGCTATTATTTCTCAATATTTACGATATTTACAATAACTTCTACGGCTTTTTTCATGTCGTCAA
>URPT01000091.1 GCA_900549845.1 uncultured Veillonella sp.
AAATTCCTGTACCGATAGTGGTAGCTACAAAAACAGCTAAAACCTCTCTCATCCCTGCATAACGCCATATGCGCGTATATAGGTGCATAACCAAGAACATCAACATATACGAAATCAGCAATAGTGGCAATGCGTCTACCATTTGATCAATATATCGAGGTTCTATATAGCCATCAAATCTTATAAATAAACTAATGAAAGCAACAATAACAATCGTCGCAATATCGGCAATAAACAGTATGGCTGGTAATAAATATGAACGCAAAAGAACGCCCCCTTATATGTGAGATAAACCCTATCCTTAATTTTTGCCGATTCGAGATACCATGTATGCGCCGGTCAAGATTGGAGCAATATCACGAGCAAAGTTGATGCGGCTATTTTTAGTCAAGTAAAGAACATCCCCTTCTCGCATAATATAGTTTTCGGACATATCTCCAGTTTGTAACATACGATTTAAATTTATAGGAATTGGTTTTTCAGGATTATCTTGATGAATCAAGTAAATTTTCTTTTTAGCTGTATCCCAGTTAAAGCTACCAGCAGCACCAATAGCATCGATAACGGTACTAGACTTAGTCAATGTATAGGCACCAGGTTTATTAATCTCACCGAATACATACACACGAACACCACCAAGTTTCGTAACATTTACAGTAATATCTGGATTAATAATGTAACGAGATAGACCTTGCTGTAATTGAGCCGTAAACTCATCGACGGTTAATCCATCTGCTTTTACTGGTCCCACCATAGGGAATGATACATATCCATCAGGACGGACAGTGTACATGATGTCGTTCCCATTACGTGTACCAAGATCCGCTTGTTGTACAACTTGAATGGTTAGTTCATCCCCTTGACGTAGACGATACTCTTTATCTGAGCTCACAACAGATGCACTCGTTTCTAGTGGTGCATGACCTTCTGTTTGTAATGCTTTAGCATTGTAGGACTGTTCTGTTGTTACATTAACAGGTGCAGCCATAGATGTTGTTGTGGCACATAAGAATGCTGCCATCATCATATACTGTTTTTTATTCATACTTTACCTCTTTGATTTACATACAACCCACTCAATACATCACTTATTTTCTAAGATTATTAATCCTAAAAAATCGGTTAAGTCATTTTATCATTATTTTAAATTTTCTTCCATAAACGCAGACCATTCTGAGCTAACTTCATCAAAACTTTAAGAAGGAATCCCGTAAATATAAGGTTTTCACCATCTATTCATGGGTATTTTTTTACTCACTTCACTCACATTTCACCCGATTTTTTCATTTATTTTCGATAAATAAATTAAATATATATAAACTCAATTCACCATCGCTTCACAAAATCATCAAAATCTCATCAAATTTATTGATGAAACAAAAAAATAAGGTGTATATACTAGCTTTCTAGTATATACACCTTATTTAAAATTTTAGATAAGTACTACTGACTTAAGGTATTAATTATTCAACACGACCGCCTAAATATGCTTCCATAACGCGAGGATCATGACGTACTTCATCAGCTGGACCAGATAATACCATTTTACCTGTTTCCAATACATACGCGTAATCAGCAATTTTCAATGCTTGTCGTACATTTTGTTCTACCAAAAGAACAGTAGTTCCTTCAGCACTAATTTCTTTGATAGTTTCAAAGATTTCATTTACTACTAATGGTGCAAGACCCATTGATGGTTCATCCAATAGTAAGAGCTTTGGACGTGCCATAAGTGCACGACCAATAGCTAACATTTGCTGTTGACCACCAGATAGAGTACCACCTAATTGGTAACTACGTTCGTCAAGGATTGGGAAGCGTTTAAATACTTTTTTAATATCTGCTTCAATCTCATTATCGTTACGGATATAAGCACCCATTTCTAGGTTTTCATAAACGCTCATATCTTGAAGAATTTGACGACCTTCAGGAACTAAGGAAATACCACCATGTACAATTTGATGTGTTTTATGGCCAGTAATATCTTGGCCTTCAAATAATACTTTACCAGATGTTGGTTTTACAAGCCCCATGATGGTTTTCATAGTTGTAGATTTACCGGCACCATTGGCACCAATCAAAGATACAATAGAGCCTTGAGGCACTTCTAAACTAATATCTTTTAAGGCTGTAATATGTCCATAACCAGCCACGATGTTTTCTAGCTTTAACATATTACGCCTCCTCTTTACCTAAGTAAGCTTCAATTACAGCCTCATTATTTTGAATTTCTTGAGGTGTACCTTCAGCAATCTTTTTACCAAAGTTGAATACTACCAAACGATCACAAATATTCATCATCAATTCCATAGCATGTTCAATTACGACAACAGTAATACCAAGATCGCGAATCTTACCAATCAATTGGCGCAATGCTTCTGTTTCACTATCGTTCATACCTGCTGCTGGCTCATCGAGCAAAATTAATTGAGGATGCGTTGCCAAAGCACGTGCAATTTCAAGGCGACGTTGTTTACCATATGGCAAAGATGTAGCTACCTCTTCAGCATCTTCTTCAAGACCTACTAGCTTTAAGAACTCATAAGCAATGCCACGACAACGTTCTTCTTCAATGCGTTGGCGTTTAGTTCTTAAGAAACTAGCAATGAAACCAGAACCTGTTCGGCAATGCATACCTGTTAAAACGGTTTCCAAAGCTGTCATATTGCCAAAGAGACGAATATTTTGGAATGTACGAGCAATGCCCATTTCTACCGTTCTATGAGGCTTGATGCCTACAACAGACATACCATCAAATACGATTTCACCAGAACTTACAGGGAATACACCTGTAATCAAGTTAAAGAGTGTAGTCTTCCCAGCACCGTTTGGACCAATAACACCAAATACTTCGCCTTGTTTTACGCCAAAGGATATACCGGTGAGAGCTGCAACGCCACCAAAGCTTTTACTTACGTCATTTAATTCTAATAGCATTCAGTTCCCTCCTATCCTTGTTTTTCTTCTTGTTGTTTACGTTTATACGCTTCAAAACGTTCTGTTAATACTTGTGATTCAGGAATATATGGAGCTTTTTTAAAGCCTAATTTACGGCTAATTTTATCTACCATAGATTCTGTTAAAATACCATCTGGGCGAACTGCCATCAAGATAACAAGCAATGCACCGTAGATGATGTCCCGATAATCGGATAAGAAGCGCAATACTTCTGGCAATAATGTAAGAATAAAGGAGCCTAATACGGAACCCCATACAACATTAGAACCACCAAATACAGGGAATAATAAGATTTGTACTACCTTATGGTAGCTAAAGTCTGTAGGATTGATAAAGTTTGTAATATGAGCATACAAACCACCGCCAATACCAGCGATGAAAGCACCAATAATAAAGGCCATCATCTTGTAGTATACAACGTTAATCCCCATTAATTCTGCTGCATGATCATCAGCCTTAATCGCTGCAAAGGCACGACCAACGCGGCTATTATTAATGCGTACACAGAAGGCAATAATCAATACTAAGATTGCCAATAGGATAATGATAGCCATTAAGTTGCCCCATGCAACAGCATCAATACCCATCAAACCATCGATATCAAGTTCATAGGCTAAGTTTGTTAATTCTTGAGGAATGGATGGAATACCAGAAAGGCCTAATGCACCATTAGTAATATCCAAGTTCAAGAAAATAACACGCACCACCTCGCCAAAACCAAGAGTAGCAATGGCAAGATATAAACCGCGAAGACGTGTTGTTGGTAAACCGATAATAACGGCTACAAGACTGGCAACTAGGCCACCAATGATAATGCCTACAACGATAGGCAAATCAGCCTTCAAAGAAAGGATAGCGCCTACGTATGCACCAACGCTCATAAAGCCAGCAGCCCCTAAAGAAAGCTGACCACTTGCAAGTGTAAAGTAAATAGAGATACCCATGATGGCATTGATGATGAAGAACATCACGATCTGTAGATAATACGGGTTCAATAAATCCATTATGGTCTCCCCCCTTTATCTTTAGAACCAAACAAGCCTTGTGGGCGCCAGAATAATAATAGGATGATGAGGCCAAAGGCCACAGCATCACGGAATGTAGATGCGCCATAGGCAACAGAGAAGATTTCTGCTACGCCTAAAATGAAGCCGCCAACCATAGCGCCTGTAATATTACCAAGGCCACCTAAGATAAGCACTGCAAGGCCTTTAAAGCCGATGATAACGCCCATTGTAGGCTCAATAGCATTAAAGGACAAACCTACTAATACGCCTGCAGCAGCACCTAAGGCAGATGCAATCATAACAGTAACAGATATAATCATGGTTGGATTAATACCCAACAAAGCTGCCGTTTCAGTGCTCATGGATACAGCGCGGATAGCCTTACCAATTTTAGTTTTCTTAATAACTACATTAAGAATTAACATTAACACAACAGAAACGCCTAAGCCAATAATTTGTACCATGGAAATTTTGAAAGCTCCAAAGTCGATTAGGCCACCAATATAATCTGGTGGGAAAGATCTTGTTTGAGGGCCCCAAAGCAATAATGCCAAACTTTCAAGGAAAATAGAAACACCAATGGTACTAATAAGTGGTGCCAAGTGAGACACCTTTTTCTTGCGGAGTGGACGAAGCGCCACAAATTCTAAAAGATAACCGAGGATAGCACCGACAGCCATAGCTACGATAAGGGCTACAAAAATGTTAACGTCAAAAACAGTTACCATAAAAAGACCAACGAAGGCACCTATCATAAAGATGCCTCCGTGTGCCATGTTGATGATATTTAAAACGCCAAACACAAGTGTTAAGCCAATAGCGAGTACAGCATATAAGCTACCGAGGGTTAACCCGTTAACTAATTGTTGTAAAAACACTATATTACCTCAACTTTTATTTTTTTAATGCGTCAAATTGACCGTTTTTAATTTGTAAAACTTGAACTTCCATGGAAGGATCGCGTTTTTCGTTGAACTTGAATTGACCAGTTACACCAACGAAGTCAGCAATATTTTTCAAAGCTTCGCGGAATTTTTCACGATCTGTAGTAGAACCTGCTTTTTTCAAAGCTGCTTCATAGAGGTATACTGCATCATAAGCTTGAGCTGCGAATTGGTCTGGTTCTTTACCGTATTTATCTTTGTAAGCTTTACGGAAGTCTTTTACCTTTTGATCGTCTTTGTTAGGGAACCAAGGTGTACCTACGATAACACCATCAGCTGCAGCACCTGCAATTTTAATGAATTCAGGGCTGTTAAAGCCATTGGAACCAATTACAGGTTGATTCATACCCATTTCACGCATTTTTTTCATGATTAATGCGCCTTCTTGGTAAAGAGAAGCAACTACGATAACATCAGGTTTTGCTTGTTGAATCTTAGTTAATTGTGCAGAGAAATCAGTATCTTTATCTGCAAATGTTTCAGTATCAACAATTTGTACGCCTTCAGATTCCAATGCTTTACGAGCTGTATTATTTACAGATACCATTTGGTCATTGTTGTTGGAGTACATAATAGCTGCAGTTTTGAAGCCTAAAGTTTTATGTGCTTCTTTAATTGCAGTATCTACTGCCAAGGATTCAGGTACAGCATTACGGAAAATGTAATCGCCGATATCTGTAATACCTTCAGCTGTTGTAGATGTACCAAGAGCTACGATTTTGCTTTTGTTTGCTACAGGACCAGCTGCCATCATTTCACCAGATAACATTGGGCCGATAACAGCTACAACTTTATCCTTAGAAATTACTTTATTCATTGCATTAATTGCTTCGTTTTTATCACCTTTAGTATCTTCTACTAATAAGTTGATTTTTACAGCATTTGCATCAGCGTTAATTTCGCTTACTGCCAATTCTGCACCAGCTTTAATGGACTCACCATATGCTGCTGCACCACCAGTTGTTGTTGTTAACAATGCAATTTTAGCCTCATTGCTATTTGCATTACCTGCATCTTTATTACTGCCACAACCAGCAGCAACTGCCATTACACCAGCAAGACCAAAAATGGCTGCTTTTTTTAACATGGATTTATTCATGCTACACCCTTCCTTTGAAACATAAAACTTTAAATCTATATCTATATTATTAGAGTTTTCAATTTTTTGTCAATTAAAATAACTCTATAATAATATATACTATTATAAGTTATTCAGATAATCGTTCCCATTTCTCATACAATGCATCTAACTCACTTTGTGTAGATTCAATTTGTATGGAAATTTTGGACATTTCATCTAAATCTTGCTGTACTACAGGATTAGCCAATTGCACTTCATACATCTTCATGGTTGCTTCTAAACGAGCAATTTCAGATTCTACCTCAGCTAATTGTTTTTCCACCATATATGCATTCGGTTTCTTCTGAGGTTCCTCTGTCGGTTCTGATGTTGAAAGTACTGGTTCAATAACTGAAACAACTTTATTTTCAACTTTATCACTCTCTGAGTTCTGTTCATTAGCTAATGCTAATAAATCTTCTTGTTCTTTCAGCTTTTCTTTATAGTACGAGTAATTACCAAGATATTCAGTAATTTTTCCATCATCTAAAACAATGGTTTTTGTAGAAACTTGATCTAAGAAATATCTGTCATGGGAAATAATAAAACATGTACCTTCAAATTGTTGCAAGGCTTGTTCCACAATTTCGCGCGTTGGAATATCTAAATGGTTCGTCGGTTCGTCTAAGATAAGAAAATTATCACCTTGAAGGAATAATTTTAATAATGCTAAACGAGCTCTCTCACCACCAGATAAGTCACCTACAAGCTTAAATACATCATCCC
>URPT01000092.1 GCA_900549845.1 uncultured Veillonella sp.
TTGGCGCCAATGCTTCTACATAGAGCTCCCGTGTTTTAGGACCAATATCTAGAATCATCCACCCATCTTCAATATTTTCAACGTCAACGATTTTAGTGTTTGCGTCGTTGCTGAAAGCATCAGCTACTACAGCATCGATAGGTGTCAATAATTTAGCACCTGCTACGCGAGCTTCCATAACAAGATCTGTAGCAATAGCTTCTTGACCTTCTTCAAATAAAGAGCTACCAATGTTGCAGCCTTGTGCTTTTATGAAAGCATTTGCCATACCACCGCCGATAATCATTACATCCACTTTAGGCAAAAGGTTTGAAATAACAGAAATTTTATCTGTTACCTTAGCACCGCCGATAATAGCTGCCATAGGTGTTTTAGGATGAACTACAGCTGCACTTAATGCATCAATTTCTTTTTTGAGCAAGAAACCTGCTGCCATAGGGATATAGTCTGCAATACCAACTACGGATGCTGCATTTCGGTGAGATACACCGAATGCATCATTGATTGCTACATCGGCAAGAGATGCCAATTGTTTAGCAAATTCAGGGTCGTTTTTAGTTTCTTCATTATGGTAACGCAAGTTTTCAAGCATCAATACATCGCCTGGTTGTAATGCTTTCACAGCCTCTTCAACCTTAGGGCCAATGCAGTCATCTACGAATGCTACTGGCTTGTTGATAAGCTCAGATAAATGTTTTGCACATGGTACCAAAGACATTTCAGGTTTGCGTTCCCCTTTTGGACGACCAAAATGAGAAGCAAGAATAACCTTTGCCCCTTTTTCAATTAAATAATTGATAGTAGGTAATGCACTACGAATACGAGTGTCATCAGTGATGACACCGTCTTTCATAGGAACATTAAAATCAACACGAACAAATACTGTTTTATTAGCTACTTGTAAACCTTCAATTGTTTGTTTCATCAAAGCCTCCTGATTATAAGCCTTTGCTTGCTACGAATGCTGCCATATCGATAAGACGTTCGGAGTAACCCCATTCGTTATCATACCAAGAAACAACTTTTACCATGTTGCCATCCATAACCATTGTTAAATCAGCGTCAACAATGGAGCTACGTGGATCGGAGCTGAAGTCACAAGATACTAATGGCACATCAGATACACCTAAGATACCTTTTAATTCGCCAGCAGCTGCTTTGCGGAATGCTTCATTGATTTCTTCTTTAGTAGCTGGTTTTTCAAGTTCGCAAACAAGATCTGTAGCAGATACGTCTGGAGTTGGAACGCGCAATGCAAAGCCATCTAATTTACCTTTTAATTGAGGCAATACTTTAGCAACAGCTTTTGCTGCACCAGTAGTTGTAGGAATGATAGACATAGCTGCTGCACGAGCACGGCGAGGGTCTTTATGACGTGCATCAAGAATTTTTTGGTCATTAGTATAGGAATGAATAGTTGTCATCATGCCACGTTTAATGCCGAATTCATCGCATAATACTTTAGCGAATGGAGCCAAGCAATTTGTTGTACAAGATGCATTAGAAATAATATGATGTTTTGCAGGATCGTACATATCTTGGTTAACACCCATAACCATAGTTAAGTCTTCGTTTTTACCAGGTGCAGAAATCAATACTTTTTTAACTGTAGGTTGATTTAAATGAACTTTTGCTTCTTCTGCATCGCGGTATTTACCTGTACATTCCATAACGATTTCTACGCCTTCTTCAGACCAAGGCAATTTAGAAGCATCGCGGTCATGGAATACGCGAATTTTTTTACCATCAACGTAGATATTTTCTTCATCAAATGTTACTTCGTTAGGAATTGTGCCATGAACAGAGTCATATTTTAACAATAATGCAGTACCTTCATTATCGCCAGTAGCATTGATTGCTACAACTTCTACGTCAGGATTATTAATCGCTGCACGTACTACACATTTACCAATACGACCAA
This sequence comes from uncultured Veillonella sp., assembly GCA_900549845.1. GTDB lineage: Bacteria > Bacillota > Negativicutes > Veillonellales > Veillonellaceae > Veillonella. The sequence continues at coordinate 1,922 of URPT01000092.1, forward strand.
AACCGTTAATACCAACTTTTACTGCCATTGTTAGATCCTCCTAATAACAAAAATATTCTAACAAAATATTTAACTACTAACTTCATTTATAACGCTGAAATTTGTAACAATTGACGCATTCCTTCTGCAGCTTGCTCATCAATGATAAGTATGCCTTTTTGACAAGCTCTCATAACACCAATAATGGCACTCGATTTGTCTTGGCCACCAGCCACAGCAATCACATTTGGAATTTTTGCAACATCCGGAAGTGATAACCCAATATTATTAGTGGAGTAAATCAACTTACCATCTATATCGCAATATTGACCAAGAGCTTCGCCAACAGCATGATTATCTACTAACTGCTTACGCACATCATCAGCTATATGGCGCTGATCCGCCATGCGCATAGCTGTACCAATACCAAACAACAATACGTCAGTCCTACTAATGAGATCCCCAATTTCCTTAATTTGAGGTTCACAAGTCATGAGCATATGCAATGAATCTTGTGAAAGCCCATCAGGTAAATGGAGCATTTTATAGGTCCCACGAAGCCGTTCAGCAAGCACCGAAGCAATTACGTTAGCTTGATATTCTACAACCTCACCAACGCCCCCACGGGCAGGTACAACAATAGGATTAAATGGTAATACAGGCATCTCTTCAGCTACTGCAGCCATTGTACTACCACCACTGATAGCAACTACAGAGTCAGGTTCTAATAATTCCTGTAATAGTTTTGCTGCTGCAAAACCTAACTTTTTAACCATCAACGTTCCTTCTGTAGGCGTGATGATAACCCTATCGATATGAAGTGCTTCAGTCAATCGATGTTCTAGCTCGTTAATACGATCTAATTCATTTAAAAAATTTCGCAACTTTGGAACAATTGCATGTCCCTCATCAGTGAGAAAAATCCCTGGTTTATAAATGTCTACAAGACCATTAGCACGCATTAACTCAATATGACTTCGTACGGTTCGCTCTGGAAGGTCCGTTGCAGTAGCTAATGTCCTACGGCCTATAGGCTCTTCATAAACTAGGTGGTTTAATATTTTGTATCGCTCCTTTAATACACTAACGATTTCAGGAACAATACGTTCACATATCATTAGAAACTCGTTCATCGGGTCCCTCCTTTACCCGTTGGGATTGTATGAATCGTTTTTCGTCCCATGTGAACAAAATTCGTCCCACCTAAAATAAAAAAATACTTTTACATCTGTATTGTATACCCTATGTAGATTTTATTCAAGACTTTATAGGAGAAAACGACATAATTTAGATATTTTATACAACTTTGTACCTAAACTATGTCGTTTTATATGATTATATTATTTTGTACCGAAGATACGGTCACCAGCATCACCTAAACCAGGCAAGATGTAACCATGATCATTAAGCTTTTCATCAAGTGCTGCTACATAAATAGGAACATCTGGATGTTCTTTATTTACTGCTTCCACACCTTCAGGAGCCGCAACAAGACACATTAATTTAATGTTTTTAGCGCCTTTTTCTTTTAGCAAGGTAATAGCTGCTGCCGCACTACCACCAGTAGCGAGCATTGGGTCTGTTACGATGAAGTCGCGTTCACCTACGTCAGAAGGTAACTTGCAGTAGTATTCTACAGGTTTCAATGTTTCTGGATCACGGTATAAGCCAATATGACCAACCTTTGCAGTTGGAATCAAGTTAAGCATACCATTAACCATACCTAGGCCAGCACGAAGAATTGGGATAATACCCAATTTTTTACCTGCAATACGTTTGCCAGTCATTTTAGTTAAAGGTGTTTGTACTTCTACATCCTCTAATGGAAGGTTACGAGTAATTTCATAACCCATCAACATAGTAATCTCATCAAGTAATTCTCTAAAATCCTTAGAGCCTGTTTCTGCATCACGCATCAATGTAACTTTGTGTTGAATCAATGGATGTGTCATAACATTAACTTTCATGACTGTCCTCCTATAAATAATTTACATACCCTATCGGTATCCATTTAATATTCATATTTACTCTATCACAGATTGATAAATCATGCCATAAAAATATTAAAAGGGATATGCCTAGGCACACCCCTTTTATGCTACTTATAGGTTTATAGGACTACAAATATGTAAGTGCTATAGTTACTCTAATAGATTAATATAAAGGATACGCTTCACAAAGTGCTGCCACACGTTTACTTGCTTCTTCATGAATTGCTTTATCTTCAGGATTTTTAAGAACAGTTGCAATGATGTCTGCAATTTCTTCCATATCTTTTACTTGTAAACCACGTGTTGTAAGAGCTGGTGTACCAAGACGGATACCGCTTGTTACAAATGGGCTAGCTGGATCGAATGGAATTGTATTTTTATTACATGTAATACCTACTTCATCAAGTAAGTGTTCTGCTTCTTTACCTGTTAAACCTGTGCTGCGAACATCTACAAGCATAACGTGAGTATCTGTACCACCAGAAACAATTGTTAAGCCTTTTTCTTGCAATGCAGCAGCCAATGCTTTTGCATTATCGATAACTTGTTGTGCATATACTTTAAACTCAGGTTGTAATGCTTCACCAAATGCTACAGCTTTAGCAGCGATAACATGCATCAAAGGACCACCTTGAATGCCAGGGAAGATAGCTTTATCGATTGCTTTTGCATATTTTTCTTTGCAAAGAATCATACCGCCACGAGGACCACGCAATGTCTTATGAGTTGTTGTAGTAACGATATCAGCATATTCTACTGGGTTTGGATGTAAACCTGCTGCTACAAGGCCTGCAAAGTGAGCCATATCTACCATGAAGATAGCATCAACTTCATGAGCTACATCAGCCATTTTTTTGAAGTCAATTTGACGGCTATAAGCACTACCACCAGCGATAATCAATTTAGGTTTTGCTTCTAAAACGATTTTACGGAACTCATCATAATCGATTTGTTGAGTTTCTGCATCTACACCGTAAGGTACTACATTGAAATATGTACCAGATACGTTAACAGGAGAACCATGAGTTAAATGACCACCATGGGACAAATTCATGCCCACAATAGTATCACCTGGTTGTAATAATGCGAAATACACACCAAAGTTTGCTTGAGAACCAGAGTGAGGTTGTACGTTAGCATGTTCTGCACCGAACAAGCGTTTTGCTCGTTCAATAGCTAATGTTTCGATAACATCAACATTTTCACAACCGCCATAATAACGTTTACCAGGATACCCTTCTGCATATTTGTTAGTCAATACGCTACCTTGAGCTTCCATTACTGCTTGAGAAACAAAGTTTTCAGAAGCAATCATTTCTAATTTATCGCGTTGGCGTGCTAATTCTTGATTGATAACAGCTTGAATATTAGGGTCTTGTTTTTCTAAGAAACTCATGAGTATCCTCCTCGTGCAAAACGAATATATATAGGTAATGATGTATTACTTCTCTAATGCTTTAATTTTCTCTACACGGCGTGCGTGACGGCCACCTTCGAACTCTGTTTCCATAAAGATGGCAACAATATCATTAGCTAGGCCAGGACCAACAACGCGTTCCCCCATTGTGAGAATATTAGCGTCATTATGTTCACGACATGCATGAGCAGAGAATGTATCATGACAAAGAGCAGCGCGAATACCTGCAATCTTATTTGCTGCAATACCGATACCAATACCAGTACCACAAATCAAAATACCTCTGTCTGCTTGACCAGATACGACAGCATTTGCCACAGGTACAGCAATATCAGGATAGTCGCAAGAATCAGCTGTATGGCAGCCAAAATCCTCTACTTCATGTCCCAATGCATTTAACAATTCCTTAACGGATGCTTTTAAATTTAATCCGCCATGATCACAACCGATTGCAACTTTCATAATTTCATCTCCTACGCCTTCTGAGGCACTGATGTAAGACCAGCCTCTACTAAGTGATAAATTTGTTCCGCACATTGATTATATACGGTTTGATCAGACCCATATGGGTCCGTAACATCACCATCTTGACCACCCCACTCGGAAATCGTTTTGATTTTACCTTCCTCAAACGGGAATTGGCGAAGTAGTACAGATTTGTGATCTTTCGTCATACCAATGATAAGATCTGCTGCATTCACGAGCTCCATCGTCAATGGTCTCGATTCATGATCAGAAATATCTGCAATGGAACGGACGGCTTCCACGGCATGTTCAGTTGGTTTTGCTCCATAGGCGGCAAATAGACCTGCTGATACAGTCGTCACATCCTTATGTTGCTCCGCTGCAAGGGCCCGTGTAATACCTTCAGCCATAGGGCTACGGCAAGTATTACCGGTACATACAAATAAAATATTCATAATAACATCCTTACTTAATCACATTTTGTGATTACTTTATACATTATAGCAAATCCATCCAATATGTAAAGACATATTTCTATTATCAGTGGACATTTTTATTTCAGTAAATTTACTTATAAATGATATGATGACTCGATGCCTTTTCCATGCGGTTCATAATAGCAACACCAAAACCGTCGTCATCAACACCTTCTGCTAAGATTAAGGTAACATGATTTTCGTTAAAATATAATAGGCTTTTATAAAAGTCATGGCCTAATGATAAGGCATCACCATAATTGCCAAAACAATGGAATATAAAGCGTGTATCCTCTTTCATAAGGTTATACGTTTCATGACTCACTAAACAACCTATAGGACCTTCTATCCCCTTTGATAGCTCTTTAAAAGTACTTGCCACCCGCTC
>URPT01000093.1 GCA_900549845.1 uncultured Veillonella sp.
CATTCACAGCTACTAACTGTGCTGGTACAGCTAAGCACATACTATCTCCTTATATATTACATTAATAACAAATTCTATGTGTTTGCTTTTATGAAAGTAAACTCACAATATATAAATATTTCTAATATCATTGTATCACAATTGTAGTAATTATTAAGTGATACTAACTACAAGATATATAACTATTTCTGATTACCAATCCATAGTTGACCAAATGCTAATCCGCCATCATTGGAAGGAACCCCTTCATTCATATACAAATTGCCTACATGCCAAGCGCGATATATCAGCTCTACTAATTTGCGATTTTGAAATACACCGCCAGAAATAGCCGCATCACTAACATTATAGCGCTCCATTAAATCCGCTGCGGTTTCACATAATGCGATAGCAACGGTTTTATGGAAGGATGCAGCAAGATAAGCTCTAGATTCACCATTAACTACACTATCCATAATAGATTGAACGGTAGGTGTAAAATCAAGAATTCGCCCATCATAGTTATAATCAAGCAATATTCCTTTTTCATCACCACATAGAGCCTCTAAGGCTATAGCAATTTGTGCATCATAGGTGTGGACCATACCAAGCCCTAAAAGAGAGCCTACCGCATCAAACAAACGACCACAACTTGTTGCTTGAACCATAGGCATCGTAGATTGTAATGCTTTATCTAATATTTCCCAACCTTTAGGCAATTCCTTCATCCAATCTTGGTAAATAGGTGGAATATCATCACCATAGTAATTTCGGATATACCATAAGGCTTGGCGCCATGGCTCAGAAACAGCTTTCTCTCCCCCCGGTAATGGCGCTTCATGGATATGAGCTAAGCGTTGATATTGGTCTCCCTTGCAAAGGAGAAATTCACCACCCCATACCGTTCCATCTGGTCCATATCCGGTACCATCCATAGCAATCCCCAGTACTGGACCTTCAAGATTGTGCTCTGCCATAACTGATGCAATATGAGCGTGATGATGTTGAACGGATATAAGAGGAATCTGTAAGCTTTTACCAATGCGCTCTCCTAAGTGGGACGAGAAAAATTGAGGATGACTGTCTACAATAATTTTCTCTGGTTGAATAGAAAATAATTCCTCATATCGGTCAATAGTCCACTCCAATGTGGCATGAGTAGATGCATTTTGTAGATCACCAATATGTGGACCTACAAGAACTTCTGAGCCTTTATTCATAGCAAATGCATTTTTCAGATCACTACCCATAGCTAGCATCGGAGTTTGCCCTGAAAGTTCACAATGAATAGGTTCTGGTACATAACCACGACTACGACGAATCAATCGAGGTTTATTATGGATGACCGTTACAACAGAGTCATCGAGAGGTGCATAAATTTGACGATTGTGCACCAAGAAATAATCGGCAACCGATTCTAACTCTTCAAAGGCTTGATCATCATCATATAAAACTGGATCACCACTTCGATTACCGCTCGTCATGACCCACGCCGCATCTGATGGTAATAGTACCTCATGCATCGGTGTATATGGTAACATTACGCCAAGCATATGATTATCTGGCGCTACATGGGTACTCAAATGGACTAAGCTATCGTGATTTCTTTCTAATAATACGATAGGACGTTCCATTCCAGTCAAAATATCTAGTTCTACATCACTAAGATGGACTAGCTCGATTGCCGTATCTAGAGACCCTACCATAATTGCTAGTGGTTTATGTGGTCTGTTTTTACGCTTACGTAAGCGTTGGACCGCTACATCATTTCGAGCATCACAAACTAAATGATAGCCGCCAATCCCCTTTATAGCGATAATACTACCTTCGTTAATTAATTCACGAGTTGTATTCCATACATTTACTGTATCTACAACCGTACGATTAGGTTTATATAAAGTATAATGCGGCCCACAAAGAGAACACGCATTAGGTTCAGCACGATAACGGCGCCCCTCTATATCCTCATATTCAGCCTTACAAGCTTCACACATAGGAAACTCATCCATCGTCGTTCGCTCACGATCATAAGGTAGAGATTTAATAATCGTATACCTAGGGCCACAATTTGTGCAATTAATAAAAGGATATTCTTTTCTACGCTTGTCCTGTTGTAGTTCTTTAAGACAATCAGCACATGGCGCTGTATCGGCACTAATAAAGGTGCTAACTGCTTCCCCTACTGGAGATGGCTCCACAGAAAACTCAACTTCATTATTTTTTATAGTAAGATGTTGTACCGTTTGACTTGTAATACGGCACAGTCTAGGTCGGTCATCTTGAATAGCATCTAAAAATAGCTGTAAATCACCGACACAACCTTGTACCTCAACGTAAACACCTTGGCTATCATTATAAACAAAACCAGTTAACCCCAGAGAATGTGCCCACATAGAAACAAGGGGCCGGAATCCGACCCCTTGAACTATACCGGTATAACGAATTCCCCAGCGTTCTATAGTTTGATTACTATTTTGTTTCATATAAACTCCTACTATAGACGGAGAATTAAGGCTATTAACCTAATGCTACAGGAATACTGCCATCAATGCCAGCTTGTTCTAACTCAGCTTGAATCATAATAGCGCATTCAATACGTTTCTTTTGTAAGCGGCAACCAAATTCATAAGGTGTTTCTAAATCGCCACCCAATGTAATATTGTTAGCATGACAGCCACCAGAACAGAAGAATTTCGCCCAACATTCAGCACAAGTCGGTTTAGAGAACACATGTGTATTACGGAAATCTTTAGGGATTTCTGTGTTTTGTAAACCATCATACACATTGCCAAGCACGTATCCATCTTTACCTACGAATTGGTGACATGGATAAATATCGCCATCTGGTACAACAGCCATATATTCATGACCTGCCCCACAACCGCGAAGGCGTTTAGCCATACATGGACCACGATACAAATCCATACGGAAGTGGAAGAAGTTAAACTTCTCACCCCAACCTTCTAATTGACGTTGTAGGTAAATATCTGCTAATTTTTCATATTCTTTTTCAAGAACTGGCCAATCTTCTTCACGAAGTACATAGTCTCCTTCTTCACCTACTACAGGCTCCATGGATAAATGTTCAAAGCCAAGATCAGACATAGCCATAACATCTTTTGTAAAATCTAAATTCTTATGTGTATACGTACCGCGTACGTAGTATTCAAGACCATGACGTTGTTTTACGGCATTGATAAGATTTTTAGCAATATATTTATAAGACTCAGCACCACTACCCGCTACAGGGCGCATTGCATTATGTACGGATTCACGACCATCCAAAGACAAAACTAAACTCATCTTGTGTTTGTTTACATAGTCGATTTTATCTTGTGTTAAAAGCATACCATTCGTAGTCAACGTAAGCTTAAAGATCTTATTGTGCTTTTCTTGAATGGATTCGATATATTCAACGGTTTGTTTTACAACATCCCAGTTCAATAAAGGTTCCCCACCAAAGAAATCAATTTCACAATGTTGACGAGGGCCACTCATTTTAATGAGGAAATCTACAGCACGCTTCGCCACATCAAAACTCATTAACTCGCGTTTTACACCGCCGTAATCACCTTGGCTGGCAAAACAGTATTTACATGCCAAATTACAATCATGAGCAATATTTAAGCATAGTGCCTTAACAATAGGTTTTTCACCTACTACAAGTTTAAACTCAGTACTCATTGGAGCAAACAATTGCTCTGCCTTAATGAGCTCATCTAACTCATCCATAATCTCATCGAGTTCTACTGCATCTTCTTTAGCATCTAAAGCAGCATGTACTGCATCGCGATTAGTGCCATCATATATGTCAAGAACTCTATCAATGAGTTCGTCGATAACGTGAATGATACCGCTATTTACATCTAAGCAGTAATAGTTATCCTTCATCCGAAACTTATGGATCATTGGTTTTAATTCTAACATGGTACCTCCAAATAATATGTATGGTAAAAGCTCTACTATATAGAACTTTCTAGATAATTGTACCACATTTCTACGCTAAACGTTATGAAAAGAGTCATAAAGATATACCATACAAGGTATGTATTAAAAACATAAATAAAAAAGGCCCGCTATGCGAGCCTCTTTATTATTTTTGTTTGCAAACTTGGTTACCAACTGTGCAGCTTGTTTTGCAAGCGGATTGGCAAGATGTTTGACATTCCCCACAACCGCCAGTTTTAGCAGTTTTTTGTAAGGATTCAGTGTTGATAGTACGAATACGTTTAGCCATGGTTATCCTCCTCAATACTTATCGAATGATATTTATTTTATCATATTTATGAAAAGCCTGTAAAATACTATTTAGTTATCTTTTCTTCTACAGGTTTTGTTTCATTTACTTCTACAGTTGTAGATTTATTTGTATTTACTGCACCTGTTGTCGCTGTAGTAGTTGTAACATCCTCAGATTTTGATTTCTTTGGCGTATCCTTACGTAATACCTTTCTCAATGCCATTGCAACTGGTGTCACGATAACAGCAGCAAAAACTGCTTCTGGAATACCATGTGTAACAGATAAGAATACAATAGAACCTAATACTTGATCTGGGCTAAGATTCATTTTAACAGCAAACATATCTGCGTAAAGTAAGAAAATAAGCCCCATAACCATAATCGTATGGAATACAGTACCCATGAAAGCAGACACGATAATGCGTGGACCTTGCGGTGCTTTCCATAATAGTAAATATACTAAATATGCTAATACTGGGAACAATATACGTGGTAGCACAGAAATAATTGGATTAATAAATAGAGGGGATAAAATATTAGGTGCTGTAATATTTTGCCACAAGCTATAGCAACCAAAGATGAAGCCTACAAAAGCACCCACTTTAGGCCCCTCTACGATAGCACCAATAAGTGTCGGTACATGCAAGGTAGTTACATTAAGCGGGCCCAATGGAATAATACCATAGCCAGAAACACCTAATGCAATAGTAATCCCCGCTAATAGACCAATAATTGTTAATTCTCGAATCGTAATGCCACTCTTCTTCTTTTTTGGCTCTTTACGTTTAACTTGCTTCAGTTTTTCATTGTCTTGGATTGATACAGTTGAGTTATCATCCATTGGACGTTCAATGTTGTTCATAGATCCTCCTTCGCTCTCATTCCTTACGGATATAAGTCGAAACTAGAAATTAAATACGTTCACGGCGTCGTGAAATTATACCACGTTCTACCAATGCGCCTATAATCACTGCTACACCTATCATACCAGCTTCTAATAAAGCGGGAGTAACAAAGACGAGCGGATTACCTTGATACGTTGGGAAAACGGTGGGAACTAAAGATACAATAAATGCTGGAATATAACCACCGTATAAAATATGGGCATTCATAGCAAGCCATAAAGCAGCGGTTAAAACAATGCGAAATAATCGTATGCCTCTATATGCTATATCTCTTGGATATAAATAAAATACAAATACCAACAAAGATATAAGCAACAACACAAATTCTGCAAACAGTATATTCACATTCATTGATGATGCATACATGAAGTATACCATCGGATCCTGTAAATCAATATACAGAAGCGAACCAATATATAAAAATGGGATTGGTATAGTATACCCAATTATATCAAGTGCTTCATCTACCATGCCCCATCGATGATTTCGATTGAAAAACTTAGTTGCTAACAGACCGCAAAGTTCAATGAGTACTTGAACGATAAAATACACCACGAAAAGAAGCAATGCTGTTACAATTCCATTCTCTGTAGTAAAGCTAAAGGGCGTATGAAGAAATGAAAATACTGTCCACCAAGCCCAACTATACGTATGATAGCCCATACCCAATGGTAGATCGTCATTAAATTTAGCATTCTTCAGTCTTCGTACCATAAGAGGTATAACGAGGGACAACACGGGGAATACTAAGATTGGTAAAGCTAGCGCTCCACTCAAGGAAAGAACTGTCGTTACAGCACTTACAAATAATGCACAGACAACGGTAAACAACCAGAAATTCTTATTCATTACGGCCTCCTACTAAACGAGTAAGACCATATGCAAAAATCAAGCTAATAGTAACACCAATATACATAGCTACTAAAAAAGCTACATCTCGGCCAGCTGTAGGCCAGCTCCATAGCATCGATAAATCTACACCGAGAAAAATACCTTTATAGCTAATACCGTGGATTATAATCCAACATATAACATAGGCAATACGGCTAATCGGTTTACCATCGCCAAAGGTACTACTTTTAAACGATAAATATGCCCAAGGCATTATTAACGATAAGAGCAAATACCATACAAGTGCTACCATCGCACTCGACCCATTATGAATCATATACGCAATAATAGGAATTACTACGATAAATATATTCAAGTAGATGGATCTTTTACAAATATCTATTAATGTGTTCATAAAGATCTCCTATGATATGTAATCTCTTTGTATTTTACAATAATCATAGATAAATGTCATCAAAAAAGAAAAACCTCCATACAGGTAAATCAATACCTATATGGAGGTTCTTTG
>URPT01000094.1 GCA_900549845.1 uncultured Veillonella sp.
CCCTTATTGCGTATAAATGTATGGTTATTTTTTATAATGTATTACCATGTGTCAACTATTTTGATGAGGGTGGCGTTGGGGACTATTTCTAAATTTCATATATATTTTTATATTTTATATGACATTATTTTTACTTTGAGAGAAATGAGAGAGATGTTTAAATTTGTAAAAGTAGCTACATTAGTACTTGCTTTTGTAGCGGGTATGACAAGATAAGCTGATGCTGTTTCCTTGGCTGAAGTGTACTAGATATTACATACATACCCGATAAGTGTTTGTATGGTCTTATTTTGCTCTACTTTATTTGCATCCTGACTCGGCATTCAGACTCTAACTCTGTAAAGGAGATAGAGTCTTTTTTGTTATTATTCTAAGTTATCGAAATTAAATACCGCTACCTTTGATTATAGATACGTTAGTACTACGGTATATTTATTTTTTTTGATAAGTATATAAATTTTACTTTTTACTTAGCGAATTATGGTATAATATAATTAAATAATAATCATTATTTAATTATATAGAATTTCTTAAGTAAGGAGATTTCATTATGACAGCAGAACAAAAAGCAGCTATGGCAGCAACAAGTTCTACCGCAGCTAAACCAACACCTGAACAAGGTACAGAATGGATAATTTGCCGTGTATGCGGATATATTGAGGATGCTAAGTACAGGGATCAACCTTGTCCAACATGTGGTTTTCCTCCAACAGTTTGGATGGATTACAAGCCACGTCGCATTAATACAAAACGTGAAAAATTGCTAGATCTTCATTTACATCCAATTGCGGTACATTTCCCAATCGCAGCAACAGCAGCTTCTTTCTTAGTACCTGTTATTGCATTGTTGATTCCATCTATTGCAAATGTATTATTCCCTGCCATTACATTAGTAGCAATGATTTTACCACTTCTCGTTATTATTGGTGGTATTTCTGGTTATATTGGTAGTAAATTACGTTACAAAACAGGAACATCTAAAATTCCTAAAGCAAAGATTTACTTAACAGTTATCTACTTTATTCTTTCCTGTGCACAAGCCTACATCGCTATTGCTAACGGTGTAAATGTTGATAACGCATGGATTATGATTATTTTAGGTATCGTAGCTTCTATCTTTGCTGCCAAACTTGGTAAAATGGGTTCCTATCTATTTGCAGGTCGATTCGGCCCATATACAGCTGGCTAACCGTTATTAACTGAATAACCTTTATAATGAAAAAAGTGATTCTCCCATCGTGAGAATCACTTTTTCTTTTATCATTTTTTTATTATTCTAAATCATCGAAATCAAATGCCGCTGCTTTTGTATAGTTTGTAACTTTTGCTTCGAAGAAGTCAGTTTTTGTGCTATTCAAGTTGGAGAAGCTTTCAATCCATTCCATAGGGTTTTCTTTGATTTCAGGGTATAGATGAGGCAAGCCAATTGCTTCTAAGCGGATGTTGGCAAGGTATTTGATGTAGCGTTCGATAAGAACGTTGTTAAGGCCGAGGATTTTATCATCAGTGATGTATTGACCCCAAGCGATTTCGTTTTCTGCACCTTGGCGAATCATGTCAGTGATTTTCGCTTCCAGTTCAGGCGTGAACAAGTCAGGGCGTTCACGACGTAACTCGCGGATGATGTTTTGGAATAATACAAGATGAGTTACTTCGTCGCGGTTGATATATTTGAAAATAGTGGATGTAGCTGTCATTTTACCTTGGCGTGCCAATGTGTAGAAGAAGCTAAAACCAGAGTAGAAGTAGATACCTTCTAAGATATAGTTAGCGATGATTGTATGAATAAGGTTTGCTTCACTAGGATCGTCGCTGAAACGTTGGTATGCATCGGCGATGAAGCGATTACGTTCAAGTAATGTTTTATCTGTACGCCATTCGTCATAAATTTTGTCACGTGTAATAGGATTTGTTACAGTGTCCAAAATGTAGGAATAACTTTGAGCGTGAATTTCTTCTTGGAATGCTTGGATATTCAATAAAGATGCTACTTCAGATGCTGTAATATAACGGCTCAAGTTAGGTAAGTTTTCAGATTGAATAGAATCAAGGAAGTTTAAGAATGCAATAATTTTGTCGAATGCACGGCGTTCGTAATCTGTTAAGTATGGAAATTGCTTAACGTCTTCGTTCAAGGAAATTTCTTCAGGAATCCAGAAGTTGTTGAGCATTGTACGGTACATTTGGTTAGCCCAGTCGTACTTGATACGGTTCCATTCGCGAAGGTTTGTGGTATTGCCGCCAATCATAGATTGCGTGCCACGTTCACCATGTTCGTTGAAAATCAGTTTTTTCTCCATAGTAGGACTCCTTTATACAACGATGCGACCTATACTGCTATAGGTCGTCATCAGACTTATATACACATCTCGTATTAGGAGGAGCAGCTAGTGCACTCATCCATTTCAAGGGATTGGTTACGGATGTAGTAGATTGTTTTGATACCTTGTTTGTAGGCCTCAACATAAAGATCTAGGATTTCTTTCGCTTTCATTTGAGGTGTGATATACAAGTTGAAAGATTGTGCTTGGTCAATATGACGTTGACGTACGCCACAAGCTTTGATGGACCATTGTTGGTCGATTGTATGCGCCTCTTTGTAGAGCCAGAATGTTTTGTTGTTCAAATCTGGCGCAGTTTTTGGTGTGAAAGAACCTTTCTTTTCTTCGATGAAGAATTTTTTGAAGATAGGGTCGATACCAGCCGTTGTGTTCGCAATGTTGGAAGTAGAACCTGTAGGAGCTACGGCCATCAAGTAACCATTGCGGATACCGTATTTTGCAACGTCTGCAGCCAATTGTTTCCAACGATCGGATGTGTAGCCACGACGTGTGAAGTATTCACCAGTTTCCCATTCGGAACCTTTGAACGCAGGGTATGCACCTTTTTCTTTCGCCAACTCCATAGAAGCTTTGATAGCATAGTACGCGATGTTTTCGAACAATTTGTCCGCTACTTCAATGTGCTCATCGGACTCCCATTGGATATCGTGGTTTACAAGGTAGTGGTGGTAACCAGAAGTACCAAGACCGATAGCGCGGTATTTATCAGATGTCATACGAGACTCTGGTACTGGAGCTTGGTTGATAGAAATAACATTGTCTAACATGCGGATTTGAAGAGCGATATTTTCTTCTAATTCTTCGTCAGAAATGCGACCAAGGCTGATGGAGTTCAAGTTACATGTAACCATGTCGCCTGTATTTGTTTTCGTAGTGATAGTGCCGTCTTCGTTGATGATTTCTTCAGCAAGGTTTGTGAAGCCAACGTTTTGTGCGATTTCGTGGCACAAGTTGGATGCGTAAATCATACCTGCATGTTTGTTAGGGTTTGCAGCGTTTACAGTATCGCGGAAGAAGATGAAAGGTGTACCAGTTTCAACAGCAGAGCGCATGATTTTTTTCATCATGTCTAATGCTGGTACTTCGATACCGTGTAAGTTAGGATCTTGTTCACATTCAAGGTAACGTTTCGTGAACTCTTTGTTATCGTCTGTGTCATAGAAGTCCTCTAGAGCATAGCCTTTTACAGCCAAGATTTCATGAGGGTCGAAGAGGGTGAAGTTTTCACGGCCGATCATACGTTCCATGAAGATGTTTGGAACGGAGATAGCAGGGAAGATATCATGTGCCTTACGACGGTCATCACCATTATTAGTACGAAGCTCTACGAACTCGTAGAAGTCTTTGTGCCAAATATCAAGTGTTACGGTAGCGCCACCTTTACGTTTACCTAATTGGTCTACTGCTACAGCTGTATCGTTGTACAAACGAATCCAAGGAATAACGCCACCAGAGGAGTTTTTGAAACCGCGGATATCGGAGTTCAATGCGCGAACTTTGCCAAGGTAGATACCAAGAGCACCGCCGTGTTTAGATACGCGAGAGAACTTGCTATTTACGTCGTAAATGGACCATAAGTTGTCATCTACACCAGAGATGAAGCAAGAGGACAATTGATGGAATGGTGTGCCCGCATTTGCTAATGTAGGTGTAGCTGTTGTCATTTTTAATTGGCTCATCAAATCGTAGAATTTCTTAGCATATTTTACTTTGTTTTCGCCTTCTACTAATGCTAAGTGCATAGCGATAGCCATGAAACGTTCTTGAGGTAACTCAAAGATTTCTTTGTTGAAGCCTTTTACCAAGTAACGGTCAGCTAATAATTTAAGACCTTCGTAGTTGAAGAGGTAATCTCGTTTAGGTTTGATGTAATCGCCTAACTCTTGCAATTCGTCAGCTGTATATTCTGTAACGAAGAAGTCAGCGTATTTTTTCTCTTCTACAAGCATATGTACAAGATTTGGGAAGTTACCATAACCGAATGCTTTATAGCGACGAGTGATAGCCGCTTCTTTATAGAGATCGAACAAGAATAGACGAGCCGCTACGAATTGCCAATCTTGATTCATTTTATTTACTTGGTTGCCGAAGCCATCGTCTTTTTTAGAGATAACCTTTTCGATAGCTGTTTGTACTAAAGTTTTTTGAATCTCTTTAGTTGTCATGCCATCAACGAATTGTAACTTCGCATCCATTTCCAATTCTAGTGGATCACAAGAATCTAACCCCAAACATGCGAAGGCAATCATACGTTTCGTTTTTTCAACGGATAAAGGCTCGAAATGGCCATCCCGTTTCTTGATCATAATCTCCATTACTGTTCCCCTTGAGTCTTAAAAGTAATAAAACTGTTAATCTAAGCATATATAAGATTAGACTGAAAAGTATAAAATATCTTTAAGTTAAGTCTAATCAGAAAAATAAGAAAACTACTATATATGGTAGTTTTCTTATCTAGCTTATACATTATGTTACGATTATAGCGAAAAAATTCTATACATTCAATATTGACATTTAGAAAATTATAAATATAGTATGCTTAAATTTATCGATATAGTTATAAATGCTAGAAAGTATTATATAAAGAGTATATATGATGATTTTGAATGATGTATCTCTTTTGAGAATAGTAAAATAGTACGTGGCAGTATATAAAATTCCGTTCTATATCGTTCTATATACTATTGTGATTTATTTTATTAAAAGCATGTCATACATGTCCTATAATAGATATATAGTAAATAGGAGGTAAGACATGAAGTCTATTGTTATATATTCATCCCTTACGGGAAATACTAAACAAGTGGCAGAGGCTATTACTAGCGTATTGCCAGCAGATACACTTTGCGTATCTATGAAAGAGTTACCAACCGATCTATCATCCTATGATCTTGTATTTGCAGGATTTTGGGTGGATAAAGGGACCGCTAATAAAGAGGCCCGTGATGTACTAGGCACATTACATAACTCTCACATTGCTCTATTTGCAACAGCTGGCGTACCACCGCAAATGGCACATGCTAAGGAAAGTTTAATCAATGCAGCAAATTGTTTACCCGATGGCGTAGAGCCTGTAGGAACCTTCATCTGCCAAGGTAAGGTAGATCCTAAGGTTATCGAAATGATGTACAAGATGTTCCCAAAAGGGCATAGCCATGGTCAATCTGCTGACCGCGATGCACGTCATAAACAAGCTGCAGTACACCCAAATGAAGACGATTTTAAAGCGGCCCAAGACTTTGCCCAACATATTCTAGCCAAGTTAGATTGATGAATAAAAGCAGTACCCCTGTGGGGTACTGCTTTTGTCATATTTATATATGATGTTGTAATTATTACTATATTGTATTAAATGCTTAATTATAAAGTACATTAAATTTAAGTTTACGTGTATCGAATTGGTTTATGAAGTACGACGTAATCAATAGCTTATATCCATTGCCTTCTATAATGACAGGATCGACAGCTGTTTTATCGACTGTAAGGAACTTATCATAAATATGATGCACCTCTGTCACACCATTTGGTAGAGACACCTCTAAATCAAGGCCGTTGTTGAGAAACTTGAAGGAGATGGAGTCGAAGTTAGCAGATTCTACTTGGTATTCCTTAAGGTCTCTTTCGTAGACTATTAATTCGATGTTTTCAATGTATTTGTCGTATCCTGCAATAGAAATAACCTTTGGTGCAGATATGGCATCAAAATTAATATACTCGATGCGTCTGCCGTTTACTGGGTTGGTATCTGGCAGTTTTAGATCGTCCACAGGTACATACGGTGTACCGTAGTCTGTGAAGTTAGGATCAAAGGTAGCTGCTATTGGTAGGCTTGCATGCCACTCTCCATCAACTTTAGTATAGGTCACAAATTCACGATACGATGTATAGCCTATGAATGGCGTCAAGAGAACAGCACCTAAGGCTAGAGCCATAACGGTTGTGTGTACAGAAGGTTTTAAACCTTTCACAAGAGAATATACATTGTGTACTAAGAAGATTAGATTGAATGCACTTACGTAAATCGTATTGAGCCAGAGAATTGGTTCATTAATCACACGCTTACCGATA
>URPT01000095.1 GCA_900549845.1 uncultured Veillonella sp.
GGGTATAAATTCGTTTAGTATCGAGAATATGCATTCACATTATACTCACGTTGTTCATGGCTGTTGATTAGATATGACTTTATAGAGATTTTATTATAGAGATATAATCAAAGGTTTAAGAATTGTTTATATAGTTACTTTGATAGTTTAGATATTCCATGTATACTTATTTAGGTAAGGCTGACGTTTGATTCTAGATAAGAAACAACTAAACTTCTCTCTCTTAATAAGTTCTCTCTCAACTTATCTAGATCACATATACTCTCTCTCAACAGTCCTTACACTCTCAAACTATATGCATAAAGGGCATTTGCTAGCGACGGCTAGTGAATGCCCTTTATGTTTTATATGATAGCTTTATATAGAGCTTTTGGTTCGTTTCATTTCTCTGATATTGAATTGTTCTTGAAAGATCGCCAGATACATATTGTTTATAGAAATTATATTTTTATTATAGATGTAATAAATTGTTATGTTGCATTGTAAAGTATTGCGTACTATAATAGGTTCATCAAAATCAATTTTATAAAATTGATTTTCATTAAATCATTAAGAAATGATATGAGGAGAAATGTATGAATTTTTCAAAATATAAGAAATCAATTATTGCCTGTGTGCTAGCTCTTGGTATTGGTGTAGGCGGTGGCTACTATTTCTTTAGTAGTCCTGTGACACATCAAACAACTGTGCGAGAACAAACAAAACAAAATAAACCGATTACAGATACACGTAATACGTATGTGGTACAAGCGGCTAAAGAATCTGGTCCAGCTGTAGTGGGAATTACCACTCAAGTTTTCCAAAAAGACATTTTTAACCGTACCATCTATGCTGGAGAGGGTGTTGGCTCTGGTGTGTTGATTGATAATGATGGACATATCGTAACAAATAATCACGTTGTAGCTGGTGCTAAAAATGGAGAGGTTACAGTATCTTTGTCTAATGGATCTACCGTAACAGGTACAGTTATTGGTACGGATGCTCAAACAGACTTAGCTGTTGTTAAAATTAATCCACCAAAGGATATTCAACCTATAAAAATTGGTGACTCTGATTCCTTACAAGTAGGGGAACCGGCTATCGCCATTGGTAATCCTTTAGGCCTAGAGTTTAAAGGCTCTGTTACATCTGGTGTAATCAGTGCGCTAGCACGTACTATTGATGATCAAGGTCAACGCTTCCCATTAATCCAAACAGATGCAGCTATTAATCCAGGTAACTCTGGTGGTGCTCTCATCAATGCAGATGGAGAGTTAATTGGTATTAATAGCTCTAAGATTTCTAAAGAAGGCGTTGAAGGTATGGGTTTTGCCATTCCTATTAACTCCGCTATGACTGTTGTAGATTCTATTATTAAGAATGGTAAAGTTGTACGTCCTTATATTGGTGTATGGGCTGTAGATCGTCAAACAGCAGCACGTAACAATGTAAGTTATGAAGGCGAAGGCCTTCTCATTGTTCAACTTGATGCGAATGGTCCTGCAGCAAAGGCAGGTTTAGTAGAAGGAGATACAATTGCTCAAATTGATGGCAAGGATATTAGTACATTATTAGAATTAAAAGAGCAAATTGACGCTAAGAGCCCTGGTGATACAGTTTTGCTATCCTATACTCATAATGGCAAAATGAAGAGTACACAGATTAAATTAGGCCAAGCATCCTCAAATTAAATTCAGGTTATTCAAGATAAGTAAAGTCTCTTTATTATAAATAGATCTTATTTAGAAGAGATAAAGTACTTATTATATAAATAGAAAATCCTCATCCTATGGATGAGGATTTTTTGATATACGATGATATTTGAAATAGATTTCAATAGAAATAATTTGAAATTAGCATAAATTTTGAAATTTTTTTATCTCTATAAAACTAGAGTTTATCTTTATTTGTTGGGTTTAAAAATAATAAATTTTAGTTTTGTAAAATATTTTTTTGCAAGGTACCTTGCATTACGAGGTACCTTGTGTTATTATGTATTTGTCAGTACATGATAGTGACCGTAAGAGAGCTTTCACATTGGCAGGCAAGCACAGCCTAAAGGGAGGAACTATGCAAGTTCAATTAAAAAAAGGTGTTATGGATATGCTAGTGCTAGCATTACTAACACAAACTGATCGCTACGGGTATGAAATCGTAAGCACTATTTCAGAATATATTGAGATTTCTGAAGGAACGATATATCCATTATTTAATAGATTGAAAAAAGAAAAGTATGTTGAAACATATTTAAAGGAATCTACTACAGGACCATCTCGAAAATATTATCACATCACAGAAGATGGACGTGCCGCATATAACAAGATGCGCCAAGAATGGGATGAATTTTCTGGTGTAATCAACATCCTGTTGAAAGGAGTCGACTATAATGAATAAAAATAGCTTTTTAGAAGCACTGCGTAATATATTCAAAAAGGCCCGTGTTGCTGATGTAGAAAGTATTATCGAGGTTTATGAAGAACATTTTGCTGTAGGTTATGAAAAAGGTCTTACAGATAGTGAAATTATTAAATCTTTGGGAACTCCAGAGGAAATCTATGCATCCTATGTAGATGCGGGTATTATTACTGATACATTAGGCCAAGATGGTGGTGAAAGTAAATCTGTTAATATGCAAGCAATCTATGCAAGATTTGATGATTATAAAGAACGTTTATTACCACAATTACCATGTATGGCTAAAAAAGCATCCAAAACTTTGTTATCTGTTGGAAGTGCTTTGTCATATATTGTAGGGGTTTTAATATTTATCATTACGCCAGCTATCCTATATTTACTTGGAAGCTCATGGCAACCGTTTGAGAATGTAACGGCATTTCCTGCATTATCATTGGTAACTTTAGTTGCACTTGGTGGTGTAGGTCTCTTTGGGGGCCTTACATGTATCTTTATTGGTATTGAACTTCGTGGTGTACGCGAACGTTATTTCAGCAATGTAGATTAAGGAGGACCTATGAGACGAATTATAATTGCTGCTATTCTAACTGTAATCAGTGCTGTAGGGGTAGGTACATCATTTGCAGTAAATGATCTACCAAATTTTGGTGAATGGATGAAAACCAATGAACAACAGTTTAGAAAACCACATAGACATGATGGTTCTAATATGCATATGGACCAACATATGATGGATGGAAATAATCAAATGATGCCTCAAAATGGTCTGGGGCCAAATAATGGTCAACATATGTACCAAAATTGTCAAAACCAAATGATGGATGGTATGGGTCCAAATAATGGTCAAATGCCTCCGCAAGGCCAAATGCCTCCGCAAGGTCAAATGCCTATGCAAGGTCAACCACCTCAACAAACTAATGGTAATGCGCCACAACAACAAACTGAACAAGGTGCACCACAAACTACACAAAACTAACCATATTTTATGAGCCCCTTACTCTCATAAAATGATAGAGAACGTGGCCGTGAAAGTGCATTTATGGCCACCATAGAGCCACACACTCTATGTGATACATTCGTATCAGAATCTCTCTCTTACACACAATAACTACACACAAACAAAAAGAGCTCCTCAGTGAAGGAGCTCTTTTTGTATCTGGTGATGAACGTTGATTGTATTTGATAGACTGGGAATATATTTATTAACTAATACTTTTATTAAATTAAATATTAAAAGAAAAGACCTATGCATATGCATAGGTCTTTAGTCATTTTATTTGATATGTTTAGAACCGCGTTCTGTCATAGCTACGCCGTCTTTGCAAAGAGGGCATTCTTCAGGTTTGTATGTAGGAACTTCAAGGTTAAGTAAGGCTTGTACTTTTTCATGAGGTACGCCGAATTCTGCTTTACCGCCAGAACGGTTAACAAGAAGGCCTACACCTACGATTTCACCACCGGATTGGTTCACTACGTTTACTACTTCTTGTACGGAACCGCCAGTTGTTACGATATCTTCAACGATAAGTACGCGTGTGCCCGGTTCGATTTTGAAACCGCGACGTAAAGTCATAACGCCTTTTTCGCGTTCTGTGAAGATAGCGCGTGTACCAAGAGCTTTACCTACTTCGTGAGCTAGTAAGATACCACCAGTCATAGGTCCGATAACGAGTTCTACATTTTGATCGCGGAAGCGTTCAGCCAATTCTTTACAAAGTTTTTCGGTATATTTTGGGTGTTGCAATACATTGAATTTTTCAACGTACATTGGGCTGTGGAGTCCAGATGTCAAAAGGAAGTGACCTTCTAAAATAGCTTGAGTGTCGATAAGTAATTGTTTTACTTCTTGTTCTGTCATCATTTGGATACATTCTCCATTTCTTCAATAATTAAACGAACTGCTTCACGAGGATTTTCAGCCTGTGTAATAGGGCGGCCAATAACGAGACGAGACGCGCCATCTTGTAATGCACTAGCAGGTGTAGCAATACGTTTTTGGTCGTCTGTTGCTGCAAAGGATGGGCGAATACCAGGTGTTACGATGAGGAAATCATCACCACATGCTTCGCGAATCATCTTAGCTTCTAATGCGGAACATACAACGCCATCCATGCCACATTCTTTAGCAAGCTTTGCTAGACGAATAACTTGGTCAGAAATAGGCAATTGACCACCAGTTGCAGTCCAAGCTTCATCATCAAAGCTAGTTAATACAGTGATTGCCAATAATTTTGTACGTTCAACGCCCAATTGTTCAGCTGTTTCACGAGCAGCTTTTACAGCGGCTTTCATCATAACTGGACCGCCTTGACCATGCATAGTGATCAAGTTAGCACCTAAACGTGTTAGGGAAGATACGCCATGTGCTACTGTATTAGGAATATCATGCAATTTCAAATCAAGAAATACTTGTTTGTTTTGCTCTTGTAAATAGCGAACTGTTTGCTCTCCTTCGGCGTAGAATAGCTCCATGCCGACCTTGTAAAAGCTAACCGCATCACCAAGGGCTGTTACGGTTTCTTTCATCGCATCCATAGTGGATACATCAAGGGCAACGATTAATCTGTCATCTGCCATCTTGCAACCTCCATACTACATATATATCTAAATAATTTTCACATACAGAGGGCCTATCTGTCAATTAAATTTGATGTGAAAGAGGTGACTAATAGTCACCGTTGAATAGTAGATTATAGAGTGTTTCATGCTATAATAAATGGAGAAAATGAATACAATTCTTATATATAAATTAAAAAACATATAGATTTGAAAGGAGTCCTATGTTAGATTTTGTTGCATTAGACTTTGAAACAGCTAATAAATTTAAAAATAGTGCATGCTCCTTGGCGGTTATTACCGTAAAGGATGGACAGATTACCAAAAAGGCGTACAGCCTTATAAAACCACCGTTCATGAGCTTTGATGATGAATGTATTGAAATTCATGGCATTCAACCAAAGGATGTTATCCATGAGAAAACCTTTGATCAATTGTGGAATGCTATCTACGAAAATCATTTAAAAGGCAATATCATGGTAGCTCACAACGCAAAATTCGATATGAATGTATTGCGTGCTACACTGGATTACTATAAAATTCCTTGGCCAGAGCTAGATTATGCATGTACTGTAAAACTTTCACGTGCAGTATGGCCAGATTTAGTAAACCATAAGCTAAATACAATGGCTGCATACATCGGGGTTGAGTTTAAACATCACTACGCATTAGATGATGCAGAAACATGTGCTAAGGTTGTATTAGAGGCGGCTAAGGCTAAGGGCGTTAATAGCTTGCCAGATTTGTTGAAGGCTACAGGTGTACCACTAGAACCATTTATTGATGACAAAAATCGCGCTGCTCAAGAGGCTTTACATAAAGAACCTGAGCCAGAGCAAATGTCATTCTTTTAGTAAGGAGAGACACTATGTTAGGTAAAGAATTATTATCTTATGTGGATCACACACTATTACGTCCTACAGCTACATGGGATGATATTAAAGAAATTTGTGACGCCGGCGTAGCCTATAAAACAGCATCTGTTTGCATTCCACCAGATTTTGTGGCTTCAGCGCATGAAGCATATCCAGAGCTCAATGTATGTACTGTTATTGGGTTCCCTCTTGGCTATGAAACGACTGAAGTGAAGGTAGCTGAAACAAAACAAGCCCTCTCGGAAGGGGCCTCTGAAATTGATATGGTTATCAACCTAGGCAATGTAAAACAAGGGGATTTTGATGCGGTTACCGGTGAAATTAAAGCTCTTAAAGCAGCCTGTGGAGATAAAATCTTAAAGGTTATCATCGAAACCTGTTATCTAACTAACGCTGAAAAGGTAGCTCTATGTAAATGTGTTACAGACGGTGGTGCTGACTATATTAAGACATCTACAGGTTTTGGTAGTAGTGGAGCTAGTATTGAAGATATTCAACTCTTTAAGAAACACATCGGC
>URPT01000096.1 GCA_900549845.1 uncultured Veillonella sp.
TAGCGGGTGGTTTAATGATTCGCGACTACGTCGCGAACCAGTCTAAAGACAATAATAATAAAAAAAGACTGCTTTCGCAGTCTTTTTTAGTTTTATATAGTTATTTATTAACCAAATAGTAAGTGACCGATTTCATAAGCAATAGCCGCTACAATACCAGATAATGGAATTGTTACAAACCAAGCCAAAACCATCGATCTTGCTACGCCCCAGTTAACAGCTTTAAGACGTTTAGAGGAACCTACGCCAAGCAAGGAACCACTTACAACGTGTGTCGTACTTACAGGTAAATGTAAGAATGTAGCTGTAAAAATAGTGATAGCAGAGTTTAAGTCAGCAGCAAAACCATTAATTGTTTCTAGTTTAAAAATCTTAGTCCCCATCGTAGAGATGATTTTCCAACCACCCACTGCTGTACCCATAGCCATAGCCGTAGCACAACAAAGTTTAACCCATAATGGTACATCCAATGTATCAATGAAGCCACCGCTAAGCAAGGTTAAGGTAATAATCCCCATCGCCTTTTGCGCATCATTAGAGCCATGAGAGAAAGCCATCATGACGGCAGACACAATTTGCATGGATCTAAATCTATCATTTAGTACAATTGGAGAGAATCTACCAAAGATAAGCAACAATACTTTCATCACAATATAGCCACCAATCATGGCTACAATTGGAGATAAAATAAGGGATAAGAAAATTTTTAAAATACCCGCCTCATTTAAGGCATCAAAGCCTACGGACCAACCTACAGCACCGATGATACCACCGATAAGCGCATGAGAGGAGGAACTAGGAATCCCCCAATACCAGGTAAGCAAGTTCCATGTGATGGCACCGATGAGAGCAGCCGAAATGATTCCACTATTGATAAGGGACGCAGACATTACGATGTCGCCACCGATTGTCTTTGCAACCCCTGTACTAACCATGGCACCAAGGAAATTGAGTGCTGCCGTCATCATAATAGCCTTTTTAGGCTCAATAGCACGGGTCGAAACAGATGTAGCAATGGCGTTCGCCGTATCGTGGAAGCCATTGATATAGTCGAAGGCTAATGCTAAAAATACTACTAGCCATACTAAATAATGAGACTCAAGCATATTTCAATACTACCCGGCGGAATGTACCAACCAAATCTTCGCAACCATCAATTACATCCTCCATGGCGCTAAGGATTTCCTTCCATTTGATAATTTCAATAGGATCTGTACACTCAGTGAAGAGTTTAGCCATTTCTTCGTGGTAAATATTATCCGCTTCAGACTCAAGTTTCAATACTTGGTGTACACGGCCTTCTACCTTTACATGGTCCTTTTTAAGACTCCCCATATAACCAATAGATTTGTTAATATGCTTAACGCATTTTACAACGATTTCACTCATACGGATAGCACCATCACTTGGATTACCAACGTGGTACATAACCATTTTGTCCATAATTTCTTTAATATTATCCAATGTAGTATCCAATTGGTCGATTAGAAGCTGAATATCTTCGCGATCCATTGGGGTAATGAATGTTTTACGCAAACGTTCTACAGTTTCGGTTACTAATTCATCGGCAGCTTTTTCCTTTGTATCAATTTCAAGAAAAGCCTCTTCTTTAGAGATTTCGCCTTTAAACACACGCTCCATCATCTCTGCACTTTCATATGTAAGAGCAGCATGATTTTCTAAAATACTGAAAAATTTTTCTTCTTTTCCTTTTAATTTAAAAGCCATGAAGATCCTCCCGAACCAGTATTGATTGCTTCTATAAATATAATTTAATTATAGCACACTAACCATAATTCCTAAACAATTTACCAATCTCTATATTCCAACCCCTATGCGTATATGGCATATATACTATTCATCACCGTGAAAGTATCAACAACATTTAGATATCATACAGTTAGTCTCCTAAATATCCTAAATAAAAAAGCAGATAGCTGATTGAAATATCAACTATCTGCCTTTTATCTTAAGCCATATATATGCTTTTATAGTATGTATCAACTAACTATAGTTAACTGTTACATTTACTGTTAATTATTACGGTTAACTATTTTTAGCTATTAGTTATTAGCTTCCGCTGCTGCTTTAGCTGCTTCTGCGGCCTTTTTCAAGTTAGGCACAGATGTTGGGCATGTAGCTGGTGTGCAAGCACCATTAGGGCCCAAATCTTCAGAGCGATTCACAAATGTTGTATGTAACATATGATGTGCTTTATGGCTCATAGGTTTGCCATCAAAGAACTCAGCATATAATTTTTGGATATCTGGATTATCACAAGCTGCTTTTACTGTTACTTCCGCATCACGAGTGTACAAGGAAGCAATACGAGCTTCACGAGCTTTATCAGCCATTGGTAATTTAACGCGTGGTTGACCACCACCACCGATACAGCCACCACGGCAAGCCATTACTTCAATGAAGTCATAATGGATATTTTCTGCACGCATGCGTTCGATGAATTTACGCAAGTTGCCTGTACCATGAACAGCCGCCACATGTAATGTTTTGTCCCCAATGACTACGTCTGCTTCACGAGCACCGTCCATACCACGAATTGCTTCGAATGGGATCAATGTTTGAGGTGCATCTTCACCAGTTGCTAATTTGTAAGCCGCACGCATAGCCGCTTCCATAACGCCACCAGTGTTACCAAAGATGATACCACCACCAGATGCTTCACCCATCAATGGATCAAATGCAGAATCTTCTAATTCATCAAAGTTGATTTCTTCTGCACGTAACCATTTTGCAAGTTCACGTGTAGTAATACAGTAGTCTGTATCGCGCATTTCTGGTACATCCCAATATTCAGCAGAGGAGTTCATTTCGTCACGACGAATTTCGAATTTCTTAGCTGTACAAGGTGTTACTGCAACAGCAACGATTTGTTTTGCATCAAGGCCCATTTTTTCAGCAAAATATGTTTTTTGTGTAGGCGCTTGCATTGCAATTGGACTCTTAGCAGTAGACAAGTTTGGCAAGAATTCTGGATAGAATGTTTCAGCAAACTTAACCCAAGCAGGGCAACAAGATGTGAATTGAGGCAATACGGAATCACTATTGATAACGCGTTCCAACAACTCAGATGCTTCCTCCATGATAGTCATGTCCGCACCAAAGTTTGTATCTAAAATATAGTCGCCACCTAATTTACGAAGAGCAGCTACCATTTTACCTTCTACGAATGTACCTGCATCAAGACCAAATTCTTCACCTAAGCCAACACGTACAGCAGGTGCAGTTTGGAAAACGACGATTTTATTAGGGTCAGCAATCGCTGCTTTTACTTCATCAATTTCAGAGCGTTCATTGATGGAATCGAATGGACAAATAGATGCACATTGACCGCAATGAATACAAATTGGATGATCCCCATTAGTTGTTAAATCATAATAATCAAATACGCCCATGTCTACAGCACAAGCTTTACGACATAAGGAGCAGTTTTTACATTTGGATAAATCTTGAACTAATGCAATATTGCCGTCTTCAATTGGTACACGACGGTCTAAAAATTGGTACTTACTCATGAGTTCCTCCTACTTAGGTAACGTTGTTATCGTTAATCGATGAAATTATACTATAAATTGTGACTTTTATCAATAAATTTACATGTAATTCCTTTGCATAACAGATATTAAAAAATCGCATGCTATAAGGAATTATAGGCGTTCTTCCAATTCCATCCACCGTTCTGTGAGCGCATCTATTTGGGATTGAGTCTCTTCTCGCTCAGCCATCAAGGATTGCATCTTCTCATAATCAGTAGCAACTTGACTAATCATGACATCGAGGCCCTTTACTAAATGCTCTAATTTAGGTAATTCCTCCATGATGTTAGCATACTCCGCTTCTTCCGCTTTATTTAGCCCCTTCTTTGGTACTTCTTTGAAAGTATCTCCTTCAGAAGTTGTGAGGCTACTATCATTCCCATCTGCTGAGTTTCCTAACGATGAATCATCACTAGCATTACTAGGTGCAGCCCCTTCCAATTTTTCATCTTTAGAAGTAACAGATGTACCTGTATTAGCCATATAAAATGGGCGCTTTCCACCGCTACTTTCATCTAAAGAATCCTTGTAGTCAGAATAGGAGCCATGAACAATCTCAATATGGCCATCACCACTGAACACAAAGAGTTTGTCCACAACGCGGTCTAGGAAATAACGATCGTGGCATACGGTGATAATGACACCACTAAAGGAGTCAAGGAAGTCCTCTAGTACCTCTAATGTAGGAATATCAAGATCATTGGTCGGTTCGTCTAGCAACAAAACATTAGGAGCGCTCATAAGCAATTTTAGTAGATACAACCGACGTCGTTCGCCACCTGAAAGTTTACGGATTGGCACACCATGTAGCTCAGGTGTAAATAGGAATCGTTCAAGAATCTGACCAGCACTCAATGTAGAGCCATCGCCCAACACCATATACGAATGGTCTTCCCGAATATAATCGAGAACACGCATATCTTCATCAAACTCTGGCAGTTCTTGTTTGAAGTGTGCAATGCGAACTGTCTCGCCTTTACCAATCGTACCGCTTGTAGGTTCATAGGTTCCATCAAGAATATTCATAAAGGTGGACTTGCCAACCCCATTAGGACCAATGATACCGATACGATCATGACGCACTACATGATAGGTAAAATCCTTAATCATAGGACGCTCACCAAAGTAGAATGCCAAATGTTCAATATCAAAGATGGTTTTCCCTAAACGCGTTTTTAAAGCAATAGGATCCATTTGATCCGGGCGTCGGGTCTTCTCCATATTCTTAAGTTTTTCATAGCGGTCTAAACGAGCCTTTTGCTTTGTCGTTCTCGCCAACGCACCACGGCGTACCCATTCGATTTCTCGTTTTAAGAACTGACGACGCTTCTCTTCTGTAGCCGCCTCACGAGCCTCTCGATCAGCCTTTAAGGCAATAAACTCTTCGTAGTTGCCATCGTATTGGTACATACGTCGATTCGATAATTCTAAAATCCCATTACATACGGAATCGAGGAAATATCTATCATGGGTACTAATTAATAGTCCTCCTTGGCGAGCACTTAAATAAGACTCTAGCCAATCGATACTATCTTCATCTAAATGGTTTGTCGGTTCGTCTAGCAATAATAGATCACAAGGATATAATAATGCCTGCCCTAATGCAAGGCGACGCTTTTGACCACCAGATAACATAGCCACCTTTTGATCCACATCAGGAAAACCTAATTTAGATAAAATAATACGAGCCTCTTGCTCCACTTGCCAACCATCTTGTTGGTCCATCTGCTCCAAGGAATTCATATAGTTCCGTGATACTTTAGCATCCTCGCCACCAGTCTCTTGCATTTCGCGATATTCACGACTAATGCGCTCAAAGGATTGTACCATTCGTAAACGAGGATGATCACCATCAAGAACAGCTTCTAGTAATGTAGAATTCGGATCAAACTCAGGTGTTTGTGCTAAATAATGTATACTAGCCTTACCATTTCGCTCAATGGTCCCCTTATCAGGCTCCATTTGTCCTGCTAAGATTTTTAAGAAAGTAGACTTACCTGTCCCATTAATGCCCACAAGACCTAGTCGTTTTTCGGTGGTGAAAGTAATATTTACCTCCTTAAACAGCAGTCGTGTGCCATATGATTTTTCTATGTTTTGTAAACTAATAACGTTCATCGTATGCTCCTATTATGTCATTCTGATATTTATTATACTACACATTACCATTGACAGTAACAGGCCCCCTCAGTAGAATAAACGTAACGTATATATTCATGAGGAGGTCCACATGGCAGCAGATATCGTTTTAGACTTTTATGAAACTATCAACTTTGAACTTATCGATATCGATGGGTATGACACATTATTTACAGAGCTCTTGGAAGATGGCACCTATGCAACTGTGTCCGATGATGACGGTCATTTGCCAGAGGATTTAGAAACGCCAATCGTATTCAATGTATACGACGATAATGACTCCTTCCAATGGAGTGTGACCCTCGATGATTCTTACCAACTAAAAGACTTGTTGGACAGTGCTGAAAGCACAGATGCATTCTTGGAAACACTTCAAAACATTCGACAAGAACATATTGAACAATACCAATAAAACAAAAGCGATGACCTTAAATAGGTCATCGCTTTTATAATTTTATAAAACTATTAACTGATAGATTGCTCTGCTTTCACTAATTCTACCGGCGTCTCAGCATCTAATATAGCTATAAGACTATTTACGATATTAGCCGCACCATCTACATGCCATTCACGAGCGCGCTCAGACATTTGTTGAAGTCTCGGAGAGTTAATAAGAAGTGCGGTCACAACG
>URPT01000097.1 GCA_900549845.1 uncultured Veillonella sp.
GTATCAATCTTATCAGCCTTTAGCAATTGTTGTAATAAACGACCATGGTCATCATTACCTGCAATAGCACCAAGATATACTGTGCAATCTAAATTTGATAAGTTTGACGCAACATTACCGGCGCCACCAAGCACTTCTTTCATCTTTGCCACGCGGTTTACAGGAACCGGTGCTTCCGGAGAAATACGACTTACATCACCAAAAACATAACGATCTACCATCACATCACCTATAACGGCAATCTTTAGATTGGGTAGTTGTTTTGTCAAAAATTGATTAATGGTAGCATTTATCATAATCCACCTATTCCTTACCACAATATACATGCATAACGACTTACATAAAATACTTGGCATCAAACATGTATCTATTTATAAATAAGACCGTAACGGTTAGTAATCTTCTTCAATAATCTCACACATAATATGTCCAGCCAATATATGCATTTCTTGAATACGAGCTGTCACATTACTTGGAATAGCCAACGTAATGTCGCATAATTCAGCTAGTTTTCCACCGCCTTCACCTGTGAAAGCTATGGTGTGCATGCCGATAGAACGGGCCATTTCTGCAGCTTTTACAACATTCTTGGAGTTCCCAGATGTAGAAATCCCAATGAGAACATCACCTGTACGGCCTAAGCCCTCTACTTGACGTGCAAAAACAGATTCAAAATCATAGTCATTTGCAATAGCTGTTAATGCAGATGTATCAGTAGTCAATGCAATACCTGCAAGAGAGCGTCGTTCCTTTTTAAAGCGACAAATCAATTCAGCTGCTAAATGTTGAGAATCAGCAGCAGAACCACCATTCCCACAGAACAAAATTTTATTGCCATTCTCTAAAGCCGCCTTACAGCGATAGGCAATCTCTTGAATGGTATCCATATGCTCCATTGTCTTACCAAAGACTTCCAAATGCTCCGTAAAACGATCTGCAATGATTGGATTTAAATCAGTCATTATAAAATCTCCTTTAACAGTCTATCTGCATTTTTCCAGAATAATTTTTCACATTGTTCCACAGATAAACCAGCTTCTTTAAATGCATCGTATAATCGATACATTTCAGAAGTGTCTTTAATTTCTGTATCCGGCTTAATACCATCAAAATCGGTTCCTAATGCAACTACATCCTCCCCGCCTTTATTAATGAGATATAAGCCATGCTTTACGATATCTTCAATTCGACTTATCGGTGATGTGCCTAAAAAAGCTTGGGCAAAGTTAAGGCCTATAACACCACCCTTATTAGCAATAAGCTTAATCAAATTATCTGGTAGATTTCTAGTATGGGTTGTAACTTCACGTGCATTGGAGTGTGATGCTACAAATGGTACATCTAAAATATCTCCTAATTGCTCAGTACCAGCATCATTTAGATGAGAACAATCGACGATTATCCCTAAATCTTGCATAGCCTCTACAAATTCAACGCCTTTTGGTGTTAATTTTTTATGCTGCTCACCACAATGTGGCTCACCCAGTCCATTTGGATAATTCCAGGTAAGCGTAATAAGTCGAACCCCATCTTGATAAGCTTGTTTAAGTTTATCTAAGTCACCACCTAGTACGCCGCCCTCTTCAATAGACATGAGAGCTCCAATCTTACCAGTTTCATATACAGACTCTACATCTTGATAAGAGAGCACATGCTGAATGTGCTCTCCATAGTGATGAATTTGTGATGTACATAAATTACGCATCGCTTCATAACGACCATAAGGGTCATTTGTATCTCCAAGATTGATAAATAATGCAAAATCCTGCACCTTGCTGTGAGCCTTTTGTAATTTTTCTATATCGATTTTCCAAGTATTACGATACAAATCTCCATTACTAGGATAATCTATTAACTTCATAATCGTATCGCAGTGTAAATCTATCATAAAGCCTCACATATACTATTAGTAATTAACCACGTTTTGGTTTTTTAGCATCTAATTTTTTTAATGCTTTCAGTTCTTCCATAAAGCTGTCAATATTATCAAACTTACGATATACGCTGGCAAAGCGAACATATGCAACTTGGTCAATATCTTTTAATTGTTGCAATACAAGTTCACCTATACGATCAGTAGTTACCTCTTGGTTGATTTCATTACGAATATCGCGCTCTACATCATTCACTACTTGTTCCATCACAGACATTGGTACGGTACGTTTATCACAAGAGCGCAATAGACCATTTAATAATTTACCGCGATCAAATAATTCACGACGTCCGTTTTTCTTTAATACCATAAGTGGTACTTCTTCTATAATTTCATAGGTAGTAAAGCGACGGCCACAATTGATACATTCACGGCGACGGCGAATACTATTACCTTCATCAGTCGTTCTAGAGTCTGTTACCTTCGTGTCTGTGTGTTGGCAATAAGGACATCTCATCTGTTACTACTCCTTTTTTAATAATCACTCTAAAATAGTGCATAATACGCCCATTTTCTCTACTATATATAGTACCATGAAAGCCTTTAAAATACAAAGAATCCCTAGGATTTCCTAGGGATTCTTCCATTATTCTAGAGCATTTTATGTTATGAAATACTTTAGAAATAATATTTTTAATTTTATCTACTATTCTAACTATCGTTTAGGAGCATCTTCAACGCGAAGCAAGCAGTCGCCAGATTCGATGCGGCTACCTTCACGAACTAGGATTTCTTCTACGATACCATCGATAGGAGCAGTAATTGTAGTTTCCATCTTCATCGCTTCTGTAACGATCAATGGCTCACCTTTAACTACAGATTGACCATTTTTAACGAGAATCTTAACAACGGAACCAGACAATGTAGCACCAATTTCACCAGGGTTAGATTCATCCGCTTTACGACGAACAACGCCAGTAGTCTTAGCATGTTTATCATGAACTTTAATACCACGAGGTTGACCATTGAACTCGAACAATACGATACGGTTACCATCTTCATCTGGTTCAGATAAGCCATTCATTTTGATGATAAGTGTTTTACCTTTTTCGATAGTTACTTGAATTTCTTCGCCCCGTTTCATACCGAAGAAGAATGTTGGAGTATCAAGTACAGATACATTACCAAAGTCTTTTACAAATTTATTGTAATCTTGGTAAACCTTAGGGTACAAGCAGTATGCACTGATATCTTCATCAGTTGTTTGAGCACCCATTTCACTCAATTCATTGCGAACATGTTCAAAGTCTTTTGGAGGCAATACTGCACCTGGACGAACTGTGATTGGTTTTGCACCTTTCAAGATAATTTTTTGTAACTCTTCAGGGAATCCTTGGTACGGAGTGCCAAGACGACCTTCAAAGAATTCAACTACGGATTGAGGGAAGTCTAATACATCGCCCTTTTCGTAAATATCTTTTTCAGTCAAGTTATTTTGTACCATGTACAATGTCATATCACCTACAACTTTAGAGGATGGCGTTACTTTGATAATATCACCAAACATCATATTTACTTGGTGGTACATTTTCTTAATATCAGCCCAACGATCACCAAGGCCTACCATCTTAGCTTGTTGTTGCAAGTTGGAATATTGACCACCTGGCATTTCATGTTGATATACTTCAGTGTTAGGATATGCTTCTGCTTTATCTACACCTTTGTAGTAAGGACGAATGCTGCCAAAGTAATGCGACATTTCTTCCATGTAATCAATGTTCATTTCAGGTTGACGGTCATGTCCACTCAATGCATAGTACATGGAGTTCATGCTAGGTTGAGATGTACCATTAGCAAATGCAGAGTATGCTAAGTCGATAACATCTACACCAGCATCTACAGCGCGACCATAGGAATAGATAGCATTGCCAGAACCTTCATGTGTATGTAAATGAATCGGTACAGTAACAGCATCTTTTAAGGCAGATACAAGATTATAAGCAGCTTGAGGTTTCAATAAACCAGCCATATCTTTGATAGCAATAATATTAGCACCCGCTTTTTCAAGCTCTTTAGCCATATTTACATAGTAGTCTAAATTGTATTTAGGACGGTTGCTATCAAGAATATCGCCTGTATAGCACAATGCTACTTCAGCAATTTTGTTTTGTGCACGAACTTCATCAATAGCTACATGCATATTATCAAGGCTATTTAAGCTATCGAATACGCGGAATACATCAATACCATTAGCAGCAGCACGTTGGATAAATTGACGAACTACATTATCTGGATAAGATGTGTAACCTACAGCATTAGCACCACGAATAAGCATTTGAAGTAATGTATTTGGTACTTCGCGACGGAACATACGTAAGCGTTCCCATGGATCTTCATGTAAGAAACGATAAGATACATCAAAAGTAGCACCGCCCCAACATTCTAAGGAGAATAAGTTAGGAACACCTTTTGCAGCACGACCAGCTACGCGTGCCATATCAATGGTACGTAAACGTGTAGCAAATAAGGATTGGTGAGCATCACGCCATGTTGTATCTGTAAAGAATACTTGTTTTTGATCAGATAACCATTTACTGAAGCCTTCTGGTCCTAATTCATCAAATTTTTGTTTTGTACCAGCTGCTGGAGATACATCTAACTCAGATGGCATTTGAATTGGTTCAAAATCAGGTACTTCTTGAGGGCCTGCACCAGAGTAACCATTGATTGTTACGTCTGCAATGTAACGCAATAATTTAGTACCGCGGTCACGGTCAGGTTTCAATTCGAATAATTCCGGATGATCTTCGATGAAGTTAACAGTGTAGTTACCGCTTTGGAATTCAGGGTTTTCAAGAACGTTAATCAAGAAGTGAATATTTGTTTTAACGCCACGAATACGGAATTCTTTTAAACAACGAAGCATTTTACGAATAGTTTCTTCATTGTTAGGACCGAATGCAGTTGCTTTTACAAGCAAGGAATCATAGTAAGGTGTTACTACGGCACCTGTGAAAGCATTACCAGAGTCTAAGCGGATACCAAAGCCACCGGAGCTACGGTATGCCAAGATTTTACCTGTATCAGGCATGAAGTTATTTTTAGGATCTTCTGTAGTGATACGACATTGAATAGCAGTACCTTTACAAGGAACTTCATCTTGTGCAGGAATGCCTACCTCTGGGCTATGTAAGTTATAACCTTCAGCAATACGGATTTGAGAATGAACAATATCAATATCTGTAATCATTTCTGTTACAGTATGTTCTACTTGGATACGAGGGTTAACTTCGATGAAATAGAAGGAGCCATCAGCAGTTACCAAGAATTCTACAGTACCAGCATTAACGTAGCCAACATTTTTCATGATTTTTACAGCTGCATCACATACGGCTTTACGAGTTTCTAATGGCAATGCAAAAGCTGGCGCCATTTCAACAACCTTTTGATGACGACGTTGTACAGAGCAATCACGTTCATGTAAATGAACTACATTACCATGTTCATCACCAAGGATTTGTACTTCAATATGTTTAGGTTCAACGATAAGTTTTTCTACATATACATCATCATCGCCAAAAGCAGCTTTTGCCTCAGATTTAGCGCGATCATATGCATCACGAAGATCTTCTTTGCGATGAACTTCACGCATACCACGGCCACCACCGCCATTTACGGCTTTAATCATCAATGGGAAACCATGAGTATTTGCAAATTCTTCTAATTGTTCAAAATCACGCAAAGCCCCATCTGAACCAGGGATCATTGGGATATCTGCCAATTTAGCTTGTGCACGAGCATTAACCTTATCACCGAACATATTCAAATGTTCTACATGAGGTCCAATGAAAATGATACCTTCTTCACTACAACGACGAGCGAACTCTTCGTTTTCAGATAAGAACCCATAGCCTGGATGGATAGCATCAATATCATGCTCTTTTGCAATACGGATAATATCTTCAATATCCGTATCTACCATCTTCAAATCACGGACTTCAAAATCAGATAAGGTTTGCTTGATAATATCAGCTGACTGGTAGCGGGAACTATCAAATTCAATAGTCAGATTATTTCCTTGTCTATCAATGGACATATCAGGCAAGCCCTCATAATGAGAGACTAGATGATTTTGACCTGGCGTCAGGTCAAAGGAGAGAGTCTTCATCTTTCCAAAGGTCTCCTTGAGCTGGCTAACCGTTCCATCAAAAATCTCTTGCCCCTTATCAATCATAAAAATCCGATCACAGAGTTGCTCAATATCACTCAGATCGTGAGTGGTCAAGAGAATAGTGGTGTCTTCCTCCTGATTAATCTGGGTGATAGCCCGACGAATGTT
>URPT01000098.1 GCA_900549845.1 uncultured Veillonella sp.
TACCGATGCCACCTTGTACGAATAGAACTGATTTAGAGTTTTCATCATAATGGGTTAAGGGTTGTAATGTTTCTACCGAAACTTGAGCCCCTACCTTAGATTGGGTACCGACTATAATATCTGTACGATCCATCCAACTAGAGCGAACCGCTTCATGCTTAGACCCATTTACTTCTGTAGTAGAATCTGTAATACCTTGGCCATGTCCATTTTGTACATTTGCTGCAAAACCTGTAGCACTAAACGCACATCCTATAGTCCCTAACACCAACGCCTTAATAATTATGTTTCTTCTCATGACTTATACGCTCCCCTCGTTTTGCATAAGAAATAAAACCACACAACACTGCCCGTTCTTCACGTTCATTTCATGGTTAATTCATCTTCATTATAGGTATGCTTGTTTCTATAGTCAATATAACTCCTTATAGTTAAACGACACTTAAAGATTCTCTAAATCATTATGTTACAAATTGATTTCTATTTTCAGGCATAAGAAAAAGACCACCCGCAAGCTGGGTGGTCTTTTTTCTGGGGAATGAAATTGTTATTTGAATAAAGGCAAGATTGCGTTTGCTAAACCAGTAAGTGCAGCCAAAATTGCTTTAACGATAGTTGCTACCATTGCTCTTCCTCCTTCTCATATAAGCACAATAACTAAACTAACTATAAACATCTTAAACTAGGATATTAAGTTTAATATGAAATGAGTAAATTTTTACACATTAATTTTTCATGAGGAAAATAATAAAGTGCTAATTATGATAGATAGTTTTATGAGAAAGATAGCATACAATGATTTCATAAATTTCTATAAATTTTTAATATTTTCTAAAGAAAAACCCTTCTCTAGTGCACATTAGTTTAAAACAAACTAAGCCTATTAGAGAAGGGTTTTCTATTGTATCTATAATTATAGAGTTTTTACAACGTCTGCGCAGCGATTGCAAAGTGTAGGGTGTTCGCTGTCTTGGCCTACTGTATCGCGGTGGATCCAGCAGCGTTCACATTTTTCAAGTTCAGATGGAGCAACTACTGTTGCAACGCCTGTTTCTTCGTCTTTTACAGCCTCTGCTGGAGCAGCGCCGTTTACGATGTGAGCTTCGGATACGATAACAAGTTTAGCCAAGCCTTCTTCACCAAGGGCGTTCAATGCGTCGAATGCAGCACCTTCAGCGTATACTGTAACAGATGCATCTAGAGGGTGACCGATTGTTTTGTCTTGACGAGCAAGTTCCAATGCTTTTTGTACAGATGTACGCAAGTCTAACAATTGGTTCCATTTAT
Organism: uncultured Veillonella sp.; assembly: GCA_900549845.1. Taxonomy (GTDB): domain Bacteria; phylum Bacillota; class Negativicutes; order Veillonellales; family Veillonellaceae; genus Veillonella. Next base: position 1,288 of record URPT01000098.1, read on the forward strand.
CAGCCAATTCTTGGTTGAAGTGTTCAGGATGACCTTGTGGCCAATCTTGAAGCATAACGGATTCAGGCATGCCTTCTTCTTTAGGCATGTATTTCCAAACTTCTTCCGCTGTGAAAGAAAGTACTGGAGATACCATTGCTACCAATGTTTTTAAGATTTCGTACATTGCTGTTTGAGCAGAACGACGAGCTACGTTGTTTTTGCTTTCAGCATACATAGTATCTTTCATTACATCAAGGTAGATGGAGCTCAAGTCTACTGTGCAGAAGTTATGAATTGCATGGTACAACATGTGGAATTCATAGTTTTCGTATGCGTCAGTAACCTTTTGACGTACTTCTTCTAAGCGCAACAATGCCCATTTATCGAATTCGGACATATCTGCATAAGCCACTTTGTCAGTGTTTGGATTAAAGTCATCCAAGTTGCCAAGCAAGAAGCGGAATGTATTACGGATCTTACGATATACTTCGGATAATTGTTTTACGATGTCTTTGGACAAACGTACGTCTGCTTGGTAATCCGCAGAGGATACCCACAAACGCATAACGTCAGCGCCATATACGTCGATGATGTCGCTAGGTGCCACTGTATTACCTACAGATTTAGACATTTTGCGACCTTCGCCGTCCACAACGAAGCCGTGAGTCAATACGGAATTATATGGTGCTTTACCAGTTGTTGCTACTGCAGTTAACAAGGAAGAGTTGAACCAACCGCGATGTTGGTCAGAACCTTCAAGGTACATAGCACATGGTACATCTAAGCCGTTAACTTCAAGTACACCGGACCAAGAGGAACCAGAATCAAACCATACGTCCATGATGTCTGTTTCTTTTTTGAACTCATCATGACCGCAATGAGGACATTTGAAACCTTCTGGTAACAATTCTTTTGCACTGTGAGCCCACCAAGCATCAGAGCCTTCTACAGCTACTTTTTCTTGTAATGCTTTGATAGTATCATCGTTGATGATGTGCTCGCCACAGCTTTCACAATAGTAAATAGGAATTGGCACGCCCCAAATACGTTGACGGGAAATTACCCAGTCACCGCGGTCGCGAACCATGTTAAAGATGCGGTCGTGGCCCCATTTAGGAATCCATTGTACTTGGTTATCGATAGCATCAAGCGCTTGTTGACGATAACCATCTACAGAGGAGAACCATTGTTCTGTAGCGCGGTAGATAACAGGGTTTTTACAACGCCAGCAATGTGCGTATTGGTGACGCAAGCTAGATTTATGAAGCAATGCATTATTGTGCGCCAAGATTTTGATAACAGGCACCTCTGCATCGTGAATTTCTACGCCAGCCAATGGGAACTCAGTATCGCCATAACGATTGTCGTCCACTTGTTTAGTGTAGTTACCAGTTTCGTTAACAAGGGATACGATAGGAAGCTCAACTTTACCTTCTTTGTTGTAACGTTGGACGATATTAAAGTCGTCTTCACCGTGTGCAGGCGCTGTATGTACGCAACCAGTACCAGCTTCAAGCGTTACATGGTCACCACACAATACAGTAGATTTACGTTCTACGAATGGATGTTTGAATTCAGCCAATTCTAAATCTGCACCAGAGAAACGATTTACGATTTCATAGTCTTCAATACCGATGTCTTTCATAGCCGCATCAACGAGTTCAGTAGCCATCAAGTAGTATTCGTCGCCTACTTTTACCCAGCCATATTCAAGCTCAGGGTTAACGGAGATTGCTACGTTGGCAGGCATTGTCCAAGGAGTAGTTGTCCAAATAACGGAGTATGCTTGTTTTGGATCTACGCCAGCTGGCAATGTTACCTTTTTCTCGGATACGTAAGGGAATTTTACGTAGATGGAGAAAGATTTTTTCTCAGCGTATTCGATTTCTGCTTCTGCCAATGCAGTTTCACAGTGAGTACACCAGTATACAGTTTTAAGACCTTTGTAGATATGGCCGCGTTTTGCCATTTCGCCGAAGATACCAAGTTGTTTTACTTCGAACTCAGGACGCAATGTCAAATAAGGGCGATCCCATTCGCCTAATACACCAAAGCGAATAAAGTCTTGCTTTTGAGTTTCCACGCATTCTAATGCATATTCCTTACATTTGTTGCGCAAGTCCAATGGTGCCATTTCATGACGGTTAAGGCCAGTGTTTTTAATAACCGCATGCTCAATTGGCAAACCGTGCGTATCCCAACCAGGGATGTAGCGAGTATAGTGACCAGTCATTGTTTTGTATTTCATGATGATATCCTTCAACGTTTTGTTGAGGGCATGACCGATATGCAATTTACCGTTCGCATATGGAGGGCCATCATGCAAGATGAAAGGTTTTGCGTCTTTACGCAATTCCAAACGTTTTTGATAAATTTTGTGATCTTCCCAGAACTTTAAGATTTCTGGTTCGCGCTTAGGCAAATTGCCGCGCATTGGAAATTCTGTTTCAGGCAAATGTAACGTCTTACCGTAATCCATGATGTGCTCCTTTTACATAAAAAAATCGCCCGTCCCCGAAGGGACGGACGTAATATCCGTGGTACCACCCTACTGACCTTCTGTGAAAGCTAGAATATTCCGAGCATACGAAATAACTAGGCTTCATTTTGTGAAAGCCACTTAGACATATAACGGTGTTCACCGGCAGGGTTCCTGCTTGCTCCAAAGTGATCCGCAAATCTCTAGATTTCCAAACCTTTCAGCCCATGGGTTTGGTCTCTACTAAATCCGTCTGAGACGTGCCGTCTTTTTCAACGCAATATTCATATAATAGATAATTATAGGGCTCATGAGGGTAGATTGTCAAATACTTCATCTTAAGAATTTACAAAATATTTATAATCTATACAACTCAAAAAAGCCTGCATAAGCAGGCGTTTTCTTATATTGATAAAAAAGATATCCAAATATTAAGAACCCAAAGGCAGAGGCACACAATCATTGCTTTTTGGTCCATGCTTTCAGATGGTGTTTCTTTAAGGCCCGTACGAGCAGATTCGTCAGCTGTGATTGTTTCATAACTTACTGGGGAACCATATTGGTTATCGCCTGCATCACCTGGTTTAGCCAATAAATAAATAACATATATAAGACCGATAATTGGAATAAATGGAAGTAGCAAAAACCATCCAGATTTATTAATATCATGTAACCGACGAACTGCAATACCAAGAGACGGCAAGAATATTGCGCAAGTGTATGCAAAGGATAATAAATTAAAGAGGGATCCCAAGAATGTATTGCCAAAAATAAATCTTAATAGACTAAATACAAAACCTATGACAACTGTAACTGCTGTAAATCGCCAATATTCACTGCGACTAGCTCTAGTACTAAAGTTTACAAAATTACCGACTACAGAATGCTTGAAATTATCAATATACGCCAAGTTTTTAATGTTTAAATCAGTCATAATTCTCTCCTATCAAATGACAAATTGAAATTAATTAATTATACAACAAAACAGCCTATTGCACCATGCAAGAGGCTGTTATTTGTATATATATTTTATTTTTTACATCACACTTGTCGTTAGCAACCGATCCACCAAGAACCACAGCACAAAGATTGCACATAGTAATCCTGCTGTAAGGCCTGTGGTAGGTGTAGCATCAATCAAACCAAATTCATGAGCCATTTGTTTTGTTAAGATTACTTGTCCTGTAGGAGAGCCAAAGCGATTTGTATGGTTTTCACCAGGAAGAGCCATAAGGACCAATAGGATAAGGGTCCCAATTACTGGAACAAAGCCAATAAATACTAGACCTCCAGAGCGGCCTTGATCATGCAGGCGACGCACCGCAACGGCTACGCCAGGAATGACCATCACTACGGACAGTAGGACTAGGATTACTAAGCCGAAGCCAACGCCTACTGCACTAGAGAGAGGACTAATATAACTCAAAAAAGCACATGTGAACAAGATTGCTACAAAGAGCAGTTGGTACATCAAAAAGAAGTTCCAATATTCACTACGACTAGCGCGTCCTTCAAAGTCAGCATATTTGTAAATCAAACATTGTTTAAAGTTTTCAATCAATCCCAAGTTATATTTATCTAACGAAATAGGTGCTTTACGAATACGTCCACAGTTTGGACAGTATCGTTCATTTTTTAACACCTCATGCCCACAATAGGGACAAGGTCTCATAATAAACTCCTTCCATCCACAGCAGGAAACAGTAAAACTCATAGAATCCTGTTGCTCTAAACACATATAGTAACGTAGATATGTTTTTAAGTATCATATCTATAATTTTGAATTCATTTCATTTTCATTTTACTACAAAGTGTTATATTGTCTATAAAGGAGTTGTTAAACTTTTATAAAATAAAATAATAAGTATGCTATCAAATACAGATTGATACTATATGTATCCATTAGCATTTATACCATACCATAATATATCACCTATGGTGTTTCCAAATATTATGGACTGAATAATAAAAATGGTAATCCCCATAATCCAATCCTGACGACGAGAAGGTGTTTCTTCAAGTCCTATAGACTTACTAATAACAGCGGTGACAGGTACATAAGCGGTTCTTTCACCGTAACTATTCTCACCTTCATCGCCTCGTTTCAATTCATAGTTCAAGAATATAAAGAAGCCTATAATGGGAATAAAGGAGATCAGTTGAGTCCAGCCGCTACGGCCAATATCATGCATACGTCGCGTTGTGATCGCAATATTAGGAATCAGGAAAAAGAGAGTCACTAACAGATTAATCGTATCAATGATAGACTCAAAATTATAGAGACCTACTCCGTTACAAAGAATGGCTATAATCCCTAGTGTTCCTTGAACCATCATGACTCCAGCTATGAACCGCCAGTATTCACTACGGCTCGCACGACCTTTAAAATTGGCGTAGTTTTTGATGCCTAGCACGAAGGCA
>URPT01000099.1 GCA_900549845.1 uncultured Veillonella sp.
TTTTATTTGGTAACCCTTAATCCTCTATGGTCACATAAGCTGTATAGTCATTAGCACGGCCAATGCTATAATGAAAATAGCCTGTTTTGTATTTAACAGTTCATAGGTCTCGTTAAATGTATTATTCTCAAATGCTTGTATTATCAGTATTTCTTGCTTACTAAATTCTAGGTATATATCTAAATGGCATCCAATTGCCACTAGTATTGCTATTTTGAGATATCCTTTATATATATCCGCTGTCGTGGCGTGAATGAGAGAGATATCAAATAGCATGAGCGCAATAATGTATATAAGAATTTTATGGATAAAGGATGTATTATACATGATTGTATCCCTATAATGAGCTCACTTTTATTCTAAGGAGCTCACCTTTATTTCTAAGCTACTCCGTCAAAGAATGTAATGACTGTAATTTCTCGTGGACAGTTGATACGAATTGGGAACCAGTGACCTGAGCCGTTATTGACGTAGCACACGCTTTGTTCTTCTACGTAGCGACCTTTTGTATATGGTGTGCCTGTTGGTACCAACGGCATGCCCATAAAGACGATTTGACCACCGTGAGTGTGACCAGAGAGGGTCAACGGAATTTTACGTTCAATGGCTTCTTCGAAGAATTCAGGGTGATGAGCTAAAAGGATAACAAAGGCATAGTCCGGAATGCCAGATAAAGCCTTATCGATCATAGCTTCACGTTTTTCTTTTTCTCGATCATTGTCATACGCAACACCAGCAATGTATACAGGTTGCTTACCACCCATAATTTGAATATTGCTATTCACAAGGATATTCATCGGTGTATTGTGTTTCAATTCGTCTAGTACCTTATTTACATCGTGATGGTACTCATGATTACCCAAGATGAAATCAACACCGTCTGGAATTTGCTTTGCAAAGGTTGTCAGTCTTTCACAGACTTGTGGTAACCAAGCGATTTTATCGATTAAATCACCAGTGATGACAACGCGATTAGGCTTTTCTACAAGAGCTAGCTTTAAAATTTCATCAAGGTCATCTAAATCGATGCTTGGCCCAACGTGGATATCACTGAGTTGGACGATTTTATAGTCCTTTAAGCCAGGTGGTAAATTAGTATACCCAAAGCTTTCATGAGTGACCTCAATCTCATGTTGACCTACATAGGCTGCATAGCTAGAACCACCGATTGTTGCTAACGGCACCACTGTGGCTGCCGTTCTAAAGAAAGCACGACGGCCTGTTCTATTTTCCTCTGGCGTTTTGCTCCAAATCTTATTAACCGCCCAGTATAACAAGCTGAGAACGATGAATACAGGAATAGCCAAGAATAAGCCAAAGAGAAAACCGTAGCTTTCAGTACGGAACATATTCATCAACGGATAATACATCGTTCCATATAGATCTACTTGATTGAGTATATAGTATCGGATAGCAGTGAACCACGCACCGACAATAATTATATAGCCCACCCAGGCAGGCCATTTCTTTTTAGGCTTCCACAAGTTGAGGAATAGAGCCCAAAATCCTACCAATCCTATTACGAGGATAGCAGAAAAAATAATATTAAATAGAATTCTCATTCATTGCTCCTACAAATCATTTTGCTAGTTCCGTCAATTTACCATGAGGACCTGCCCAAGCATAATCGGCGAACTCATCGCGCTTGATGAGCATCCAATCCTTCGGCAATTGCTTTTGGATATCTCCAATCGTTATATTCTTAGCATCTCCTACGTACGTTAAATCGCCACGGAATGCTTTCATAAACCATTTTCGATGAGAGAAAATATGTGTTATCTCTTTTACTAATACAGGTTGCAAGGATAGTTCAAAACCTAGTTCCTTTACTAAAGACTCAAGGCCTTGTTCCCCTTCGTCAAAGGCAGATACCATTTCCACAGATGGGAATTCCCACATGGACCGTAACAGTCCACGGTTAGGACGTTTGTGCAATAGATAATGGTCCTTATATTGCAAGATGCCTACAAATAGAGGCACCTCTACTACCTTCGTTTTCTTTATACGTACAGGTAGCTTGTCAGTATCCTTATGTTGGTATGCTTCGCACATGTTTACAATAGGACATTCTCCACAGCGTGGCGTTTTTGGAATGCACACAGCAGAGCCAAAATCCATTAAGGCTTGGTTAAAATCACCAGGCCGATCGTGAGGTAATGTATCCTCTACAATAGCAGTTATAGCCTTCTTACCTTTAGTGCTCAAAATATCATCAAAGATGCGATATAAACGAGCGTAAATGCGCAGCACATTGCCGTCTACAGCTACCTCTGGTTCGTTGTACGCCATGGATAGCACAGCCCCAGCTGTATAAGATCCTACGCCCTTCAAGGACTCCATAGTCTTGCGGTCACGAGGCACGATACCACCGTAGTTTTCAACGACGTCCTTCACGCCAAGGCGCAAGTTACGAGCTCGGCTATAGTAACCAAGCCCTTGCCAAGCGTGAACCACCTCATCTTCAGAGGCCTTTGCTAGGTCCTCCAAGGTTGGAAATAAACGCATCCAATTGTCATAATAGGGTTTCATCGCCTCAATGCGCGTCTGCTGGCTCATCACCTCAGACACCCAAATCTTATAAGGATCTCCACAATCGCGCCACGGCAATTCCCGTTTATGCACATCATACCACGCCAACAGCTGTGGCACCCACTTAGGGTTCTTTTTATCAGTCATATTACCTCAAAATATTATAAACTTAGGACTCTAGTACCACTTTCATGACTATAGGTATATTACAAGTATATTGCATATATGTTGCAGCCCATAAGGTACAGATTATCCATTAATATACAGATCAATGCGCGCCAAGTGTTCGCTTTCAAGAACGGTATCCACAGTGGTCAAATCCATCTTATCTACCGTACTGTTGTCTCGGCCAAATACGATAGGCCCTTTTAACTTCTTGCCCTCTAGCAACATTGGTAACCATTGGCGGTCACCATCCCACATGCGGTCGTAAGGAATTTCGTCTACTGTTAGCCAATGAGGTTCCATTTCGTCTGTTTCCTCTACATTTCCTGTGAAAGCACGCAAAAAGTACACATAACCTACATGGGTTAAGCTTTCATCAAAAGGAAATTGAAAATCAAAAGCAGCCACACATTCTAAATCTTCCGAGCGACCATGAAGTCCAGATTCCTCAAATAATTCGCGAATAGCACAGTCTCGGAAGCTTTCACCAGCCTCGAGTTTACCGCCAAATCCATTATATTTATGAGCCCCGAAACCACGTTTCTTACGACCTAGCAATATGCGATTTTGTTCATCAATAGGAAATACGAGCGTCGTCGGTTTCATAGGGCCTCCTTAATCGTTAAAATAATACCCTATTATTATACCATTATTTCATGTACGAATGGGCTAATTATGGTATGATTAAGAGTATAGATTTTCTTATACGGAAGGAGGCACATGATGAATAAACCACTACGATTTAACATCGCACTAGGGCGCACAAAGCCTGTTAATATTCGCAACGAAGAAGTGCGCTGCCCCTTCTGTGATCGTTCAAAATTAACGGATATTCTAGATACATCAGGTCATATCATATGGCTCATGAACAAATATCCTGTATTAGATAAAACATGGCCAACGGTTATTATTGAAACAGAAACGGATGAAGGCGAATTTTCTACATTATCTGCCGATGAAGCGGCTCGCATTCTCCAATTCGGCCTGGATAAATGGCGTGAAACACGAGAACGGAAAGAGTTCAAATCGGTACTCTTCTTCAAAAATCACGGATACATGTCTGGCGGTTCCATCCGCCACCCTCACAGCCAAATTATAGGCCTTGAGGATTACGATTACCACGAAGATATTACGGCTCAAAATATGGAAGGCTGGCTCCTACACGAGGATCAAGATTTACGCATCACTTTGTCCACACAGCCTATCATTGGCTTCTTCGAGTACAATATACGCTTTAAACCTGATGCACCTGTGCGCTCCGTAGCGCTAAGATTACAGCAAGTATTGCGTTATGTATTGCGCAGCATCGCCAATTATAGCCAGTCCTACAACTATTTTGTATATAATCTTGAGGACGGCTACGACTATATCAAGGTTGTGGCCCGTTATGTCACAACACCACTTTACGTGGGTTACAAAATTCCTCAAACTTGCGATGAAGAGCGCGCTGCAAAAATCATTCAAGACATTGCGCCGTACTTCCACGCCTCTAAATAGTTTAATATACAAATTGTATCTAAATAATTTTGATGATGTATTTGAAAGGATGTTTATGAAAGTATTTGCCATCGGCGACCTCCATCTATCTGGCAATCCTCCGACGAAGCCGATGGATATTTTTGGTCCTCACTGGGATAATCACTGGAGCCGCATCAAAGAAGATTGGGTGGCCCGTGTGACAGATGATGACATCGTCTTTCTCGTAGGTGACATGAGTTGGGCCCTTCGCCTAGATGAAGCAGCTTACGACTTACAAGAAATTGCATCCATGCCCGGCAAAAAGTATATGATTCGCGGCAACCACGACTACTGGTGGGCCTCCGCTAACAAGATGAGAAACCTCATGGGTGATGCTATCACCTTTTTACAAGGCCATGGTACAGCAGAACTCATTCAAACAGAAGAAGGCCCTCGCATCATTGCCTTTGGTGGAACACGGGCCTACCTCTGCCCTGGAGACTCCCATTTCACACCAGAAACAGACCAATCCATTTACGATAGAGAACTGATGCGTACTGAATCAGCGCTACAAGAAATGGATGCAGCTGTGAAAACACTAATAGAAGAAATCACAGCTGAAATTAAAGAGGATACAACAGGTTCTGAAACGACAGAGCCATTAACAATAGACATACATAACACACCAGTAACAAAACTGTTATTGTTGCACTACCCTCCATTCAATGAGTCCAACACTCCTTCAGGCTTTACAGCACTCATGGAGACATACAATGTAGATACTTGTATCTTTGGACATTTACACGATCAAATATCCTTTAAGCGCATTCCAAAGGAATTTGGTTCTACTAAATTAGAGCTAGTGTCTGCAGATTACCTAGACTTTAGACTGAAAGAAATTATGTAAGGAGAGACCATGAGTCGCATTCATAAAGAACATTTACAAGCGGGATATATCTTTGGTGATACTATCAACCAAGAATATATTTACTTGCCCTCTGGTGAGGTAGGCACTGACCATCCTTTGGCGGTCCTCGAAACACCAACAAAGCGTGAAGATATCACATTGGACGAAGCGGTCCACATAATTGACACATTAACACTAAAACGTTGTAGCCATCCTACACTAGGGAAAAAATCATTTTAATACTATAATGGCACTAACAAATTAAGCGGGTAGATATCTACCCGCTTTTTGTATAGACTTATGCAGTTTTTAGATGTTCTATAAAAAGATTATCCTAAGAAACCACCATGGCCCATACGGATGCAATCTTCTTTTGTGATTTCATCGTCTGCGACAAGGCGTGGCAAGATTTCGTCAAAGGCAGTCGGTTTACTGAATAATACGCCGCCTGGAACGCCGAGGATTGGCGTACCATCTGCGCAGTATGCAATACAAACCATGGATCCTGGCAATACAGGCAAACCATAAGTTACTACGCGATCTGCATAGCGTTTAATGGCCCCTGGTGTTAAATCGTCTGGGTCAACACTCATGCCGCCAGTACAGAAAATAATATCAGCACCAGCTTGTTTTACCTTGTCGATAGCGGCCACGATATCGTCTGTATTATCTGTTACGATTTCATGAGCTACCTTTTTTACGCCGAATTCAGCGCAACGTTCTTCAATGATTGGTGTGAAAGCATCTTTAATACGGCCTTCAAATACTTCGGAGCCTGTAGTAACGATGCCCATAGTTTTTCGTACGAATGGTCTTACATTGAGTAAAGGCTTGCCATTAGAGATTTTCTTCGCATCCTCTACTTGTTGTTCATCTAATAACAATGGAATACAACGCATGCCTGCTAATTTATCGCCTGCTTTCACAGGTGTATTGTTAAATCTCGTTACTATGGTAAGCTCGCCAATACTATTAATAGCATGTAAGCGATCTACATCAACTTTAAAGAGGCCGTCTACGTCTGCAATGGCTTCGATTTTGCCTTGCGCCATAGGTCCGTCATGCATATTTTCGCCACCTGCCATATTGTAC
>URPT01000100.1 GCA_900549845.1 uncultured Veillonella sp.
CCTTCCTCTGGATCTGTACCAGATCCAAGTTCATCCAGCAATACCAAGTCATTTGGGCCACAATGTTTAATAATGGAAATAACTTGTGTCATATGAGCAGAGAACGTACTAAGGCTAGCCTCAATACTTTGTTCATCCCCAATGTCGGCAAAAATATTCTGGAATACGGGCAACATAGAACCGTGATCAGCAGGGATAAATAGACCACATTGGTTCATTAAACTCAATAACCCTAATGTTTTAAGGGATACTGTTTTACCACCTGTGTTAGAGCCAGTAATCAATAGAATGCGATATGATGTGCCTAATACAATATTTGTAGGCACCACCACATTTGGTGGAATTAATGGATGACGAGCTCTCATGAGATTGACAGTTCTATCAGTACTCAAGATGGCCGGTACACCCTTATAAGAAATAGCAAGGCTCGCCTTACCATATACAAATTCGATATGGGATACCTTTTCACAAGCATCCATCAAATCATTACTATGTTGTTTTACAAGGGCAGACAATTCACGGTAAATACGCAATACCTCTTGCTCTTCACCAATTAAAGCCTCTTGTAATTCATTATTTAGATTCACCAAGCGCATCGGTTCAATATAGAGTGTTTGCCCCGTTGCAGAACGGTCGTGAATAAGACCATCAAAATATTGGCGATATTCCTGTTTTACAGGGATTACGTAGCGATTGTTACGCTGTGTAATGATCGTTTCTTGGAAATACTTCTGATTATCCTTGTCGTGTAAGATAGCTTGAATATCATTTTTGATCTTTTCCCGAGTTTTGATAATCGTATTTCTTAGGCTCGCCAACTTAGGAGATGCTGTATCAAGCAATTCCCCTTTTTCATCAAAGACGCGTTTAAAGCGATTTTCAATGCGATCTGTATTTGGCATATCCTGTACCCATAAGGATAGCAATGGATATTCCATATATTTCGTTCTAAAGAACTTAGTCATTCGCTTATAAGCACCAATGGTTAAATAAATATCCCACAATGCTTCACGAGTAAGGACAAAGTCTTTACGACTCTTCTTACAGGACTCACGAATATCACGAGTTCCCCCTAACGGTTGTTCTACCTCAGTTTGCAAAGAACGCATGGCTTCTGCCGTTTCATCAAGGTTCTCTTGAATGGCTTTTGCATCTGTCATAGGTTCGATGTGCATGGCTAATTCTTTAGCAATGGTAGAACTACAATGTTGTTGTAATTGTTCTTTTATATGGTGAAAGTCTAATACATCTTCGTTAAACAATGTACTACCTCTTTTATAAAATACCTCTAAAATAGTGGCCCCTTGTAATAGGTGTATCATCCTTGCCTACACTTTTAGGAGGAGCCTCTTTTGTTCCATTTTGAATGGATACATAATCTGCTACGATAGAATGCAAGCGATGTGGATCCATATGACGCCCATCGATGCGCAAAATATGTAGCCCTTTTCGATGTAACTCTGGCACATAGGCACGCATGTCCATTTCATGACTATTCATGATGTGCATACGGCAATAAGGATCGGTACGCAATGGGAACACTTCCCCTTTACGGTCCTTTAATGCGTAATCTTCCTTTACACACGGCATAGGGCAATTTTCTTTTTTACCAGTCCCTACAAAGCTAGCGATGGCACAGTATTCAGAAATCATCATTTCCGTATAACCATGAACCATAACCTCTAATGGCAAATGAGTAGATTTTTGTAAGCTTACGAGTTGCGTTAATGTTAACTCTAAGGATGGTGCTATGCTACTCATATGTAAGTCCTCCCATACTTGTAAGGAAGAGCCATTAAATATGTTAAGACCTGTATCGGCTTCAATAGCACCTGTATACCCTAAGTCACGAAGCCACAATAACGCTTGTGGGACGTGAATAGAAATGCTATCTGGTTTAGCTTCAACTATGGCCTTAAGGGTATTCATATACGCTTCAACTTCATCATCTTTCACAACCCGAGGCGTAGCAAATACACAAAGTACATTATGGTCTTTACAAATCTTGACGACCTGCTCGTAGATGCTAAGTTCATAAGGCTTACGTTGTAAACGGTCACCACCGAAGATAATCTTCTTAGCGCCCCCTTCAATAGCTGCTTTCACAGCCTCTAGTTCATCAACGCGAGCACTCACCATAGGCTCAGAATATTGAACCTTACCCTTAGCCACCATAGATGACATATCTTGAGGCTCTGCAGCCAGCTCAGCCCAAGCCGTTTCATGGTCTGTAATCAATAAATTTTCTAGTGCTTCTACAGCATCTCGGCGCAATGCATTTAACACACTAGCTGGCCACATATAAGGTCCATCAGGAATAGACATAGAGCCAAGCGTAAACAATGTATTACCTAATCTACCTACTTGGTCTGTCACCTTCTCTAATGTAGTCGGTTTATTATTAGCATAAACCGGTTCAAACTCATTAGATACTGTCACAGTACGCCCATCATTTAATACAAAGGTAAGGTCTGTGCAAGGTTGTTCTCGGTCTGTATTAATAGATAGATAACCATGTACCTCTAATTTAGCACTGAAATCTTGTAAGCCTCGTTGCTTTTGAGATTTTGGCGTAGATGCTAAAAATACTTGCCCCGCTGCAAACCCTTCATCTGGTTTGCCTACAAAATGCTTTTCATCCACTAAGGACCAATTCTGATCGATTTGATAATACGTAATACTACCAGAATCTTGCATTACCTTTAAAAGTGATCCTTTTTCAATCGGTTCTGTTAGGAATAAATGAACTTGTCCCTTTTTGACCTCTGCTTTACCAATTAATTTGCCTTGATTATTTGGAGCTACAACAGTCATCATAGATTTCCCTACATGGTCTGTTAAGTAATCTGTAGAGAAGCCACGATTAAACCCAGACGCCAATGCATCGGCATCAGCAGCATCCATATGAGCTGTATCTAAAATATGACGATAGGTCCCAATGACTTGGCGCACATAGGAAACCTTTTTCATACGCCCTTCTACCTTAAAGGACGTAACACCAGCAGCTACGAGCTCATTCATATGCTCACTATAGTTAAGATCCTTTGGACTTAATAAATAGGCTTCGTGTTTAGGTAGCAAACTAGTACCAGAAGAATTCAATAGTTCATAAGGCAAACGGCAAGGTTGTGCGCAGGCACCACGGTTACCACTACGACCACCGATAAAGGAACTCATCAAGCATTGACCAGAATAGCACACACATAAGGCACCATGTACAAAGACTTCGATTTCAGCTGTACAGTTTTTACAAATATGTTCAATTTCAAGGAGGCTCAATTCACGAGCCAATACAACACGGGTAAAACCGAGGCTTTCATAAAAACGAACAGCATCTAATGTAGCCGCCGTCATCTGCGTACTGCCATGTAAGTGAAGTTTAGGAGCCACTCGTTGTGCCAATTTAGCAACTGCTAAATCTTGAACGATAATAGCATCCACACCGATGCGCTCTAAGTCCTTCAAATACGCCTCGAGATCCTTTAATTCGGAATCACCTATGAGGATATTTACGGTTACATATACGGACACATCTAAAATATGAGCCAAACGAATAGCCTCAGCCAGTTCTTCAATGCCAAAGTTTGCTGCATGAGCACGAGCATTAAAGCCTTTGCCACCAAGATAAATAGCATCAGCCCCAGATTCTAAAGCGGCTATAAAGTTTTCCATCGTACCGGCAGGAGCCAATAATTCCATGGATAATCCTTTCTACCTAACTAAAGGTATAACTATAGTACTAAAAGGGTTTACCATATGGTAAACCCTTTCAATATACTGCTTGAGATTAACGTAATCTGCAGTTAATTTCTGCTAATGCATCGATAATAGCTTGAATGTTACCATCAATATCTTCATCATTCAACGTGCCTTCCATAGAGCGGAATTGCAAGTTGTATGCAAGACTGCGGTAACCAGCTTCGATATGTTCACCTTCGTAAACGTCGAAGATAGATGCACTTTCTAAATATTCGCCACCATGCTCTTTAATGATAGATAAAATTTCACCACTAGATACGGACACAGGTGCCACAATAGCAAGGTCACGGCTAGTACCTGGGAATTTACTGAAAGATGTATAGCGGAATGCTGGAATCGTTAAGGATAATACTGCTTCCAAATCGATTTCAAACATGTATACTTTTCCTGGTAAATCAAAGTTTTTGCTCACTTGTGGATGTAATTCACCATATTGAGCAATCATTTTACCATCAACTACGTATTGAGCACTTACACCAGGGTGGAAGTAAGGTTCAGTGCCACGATTAATTTCATAGCCTTTAACACCTAGTTCAGCCAACAACGCATCTACAATGCCTTTTACATCATAGAAATCTGTAGTGCGTTCTGCTTGGTTCCAGCCAGCTTGGTTTGCCTTGCCCATCAAGATACCACAAGCCATAGGGCGCTCATGAGGTACTTCTGTTAAAGGCAATGCTTTTGGTTCATATACATTCGCTGTTTCAAACAACCAAAGATCCTTATTTTGTTGCGCAATATTGCGTTTGGCAGCTTCGATAACAGCTGGCACCAATGTAGTGCGCATATAAGGGAATTCTTCGGAAATAGGATTCAAAATTGGAATGGCTGTATAACGGCTATCCCCTTCAGGAAGCATCATATTGGAAAGACCATCTTTATGCATAAAGCTAAATGTAATGATTTGAGTCATGCCCAATTTAGCTAACGTATGTGTTACCTCTTTCGTAAGAGCTTTCTTAGGCGTCATACCACCAGAGGACAATACGGCTACAGGAATTGTAGGAGCAATATTATCATAGTTATAAATACGAGCTACCTCTTCAGCGATATCAGGCATTACTGTTACGTCACCGCGCCATGTTGGAACGAGGGCAGATAATTGGTCCCCTTCTTCAGTTACAACGAATTCAAGAGCAGTCAAAATGCGAACCATTTCGTCTTTTTCAATGTTTGTACCCAAGTAATCGTTGATTTGTTTTGCTGTGAAAGTAACTGTATGTTGCTCTACAGGGTTCTTGTACACATCGATAATGCCTACATCAACTTTACAGGATGGGCAAATTTGTTGCAATAACTGTGCTGCTCGGTCGATAGCATAGGCAGTGTATTTATGGTTTACGCCACGTTCAAAACGTCCAGATGCTTCAGAACGCATACCAAGCGCTTTTGCAGTGCGGCGAATGGATGGTCCATTAAACACAGCAGCTTCAAGCATAACAGTAGTAGTTTCATTTGTTACTTCGCTATCAAAGCCACCCATGATACCTGCTACACCTACTGGACGTTCTGCATCAGCAATGATAAGCATAGAGTCATTCAATTCACGTTCAGAACCATCAAGTGTAACAAGAACTTCGCCATTTTTAGCACGTCTTGCCACTAATTGATGACCTTTTACATGGTCATAGTCGTATGCATGCATAGGTTGTCCAAGTTCTAACATAACGTAGTTTGTAACGTCTACTACATTATTGATAGGACGGATCCCACTGTTGCGCAAACGGTTTTGCATCCACAATGGAGATGGCTCAACCTTAACATCAGTTACTACGCGAGCAGTAAAACGAGTACAAAGGTCATCCGCTTCGATGGATACAGATGCTTTGCCTTCAATGGATTCGCCATTTTCATTAACCATGATAACAGGGAATAACGCTTTTTGGTTTGTCATAATACCGAATTCGCGGGATAAGCCAACCATGGAGAAGCAATCTGCACGGTTTGCAGTCAATTCAAATTCATACACTGTATCATTTAAGCCCAATACGTCTTTTACATCAAGGCCAATTGGCGTACCTTCAGGGAAGATATAAATCCCTTGTGCTTCTTCTGGCAATACTAAATCACTAGAGATACCAAATTCTGCAACGGAACAGAACATACCTTCAGATACTACGCCACGCAATTTACCTTTTTTAATTTCTGTGCCATCAGCTAAGCGAGATTTATGGTACGCTACAGGCACAATTTGACCTACTGCCACATTAGTAGCAGCTGTTACGATTTGTTTTGTAATAGGTTCGCCTTCTTCGGTAAGGCATTCTACTTGGCATACTTGTAATTTATCTGCATCTGGATGCTTTGTAATCTCTACGATTTTACCAGTATAAATTTTCTTAATGCCATTATCCATAGCAATGACATCTTCTACAGGAATACCAG
>URPT01000101.1 GCA_900549845.1 uncultured Veillonella sp.
AACCTTCGCACCCGGTTCCGGAGACCGGTGCTCTATCCCCTGAGCTATAGGCGCATGAATACCTAAAAATTATATCATATTACGCTATGGTTCGATAGTATAAAGTATATACAAGCACTAGGTGCGTATCGAAAAGCCCCTAATATTAAGTTGTCCGTCAACTAATATTAGGGGTTACGTTTATTACATATTCGCTTTAATTAGTTCTAGTAAAGCATCACAGCTACGACTGACATCATCATAGGTTTCGTCAAAGTTTCCCGTATACCAAGGATCCTTTACATCACGGCTTTCACCAACAAAAGACATAGCCTTGAATACCTTAGAATCTAAATCATCACCAATAATTCGTTTTAAATTACGTCCATTATTTTCATCCATAATAATGAGGTAATCAAAATTATGATAGTCATCAACAGTTACTTGACGAGCCTTACGACGTGTATAAGGAATACCCATTTCATCTAGCTTTTGCTTAGTCCCATAATGAGTATCATTGCCTATCTCCTCACGAGATGTGGCGGCAGACTCAACATAAATAGAATCGCTAAGTCCAGCTTTCGCAACGATATGCCTCATATAAAACTCAGCCATCGTTGAACGACAAATATTACCATGACAAATGAATAAAATTTTAACCATCATAACTCCTATAGTACCTCACCAAGGGCTAAGGTATTAACGTACAAAGTTCGTAGATACTTTTTTCTCTTTATCTGTATCTGGATATGGCACACCTTGCTCCTTAGCTACGGCAAAGCTACGCATCATCCAAACCATATTTCTAGCCAAATTGCGCATTGTTTGCATACCTTCTTCATCTTGTTTAGCATCTTCTGCTACTAGACCATGGCTAATATTCCAATATGTAGAGCCTGCAATTGGCATTTGGGAAATACCAAAGTATTTATTGAGTACATCAAAGGAAGCCGTTGTACCACCGCGACGAGCTACGGCGATAGATGCACCGGGTTTAAAGGCAAATGGATTTGGCGTTACGCTTTCTGCACTAAAGAATACGCGATCTAAGAAGGATAAAATACGTCCACTCGGATGTGCATAATATACAGGTGTTGCAAAGATAAAGCCATCTGCATCCTTCGCTTTTTCTACAAACGCATTTACATCATCATCCTTGAATACACATTCTCCATGTTCAAAACAATAACCGCATTGAATACAATCGCGAATAGGTTTATTGCCTAGCTGAATGACCTCTGTATCTACATTGGCTTCACTAAATACCTTTTGTACCTCTTGTATAGCTTGCATTGTTGTGCCATTTACATGGCTACTACCATTTACGATTAGAACTTTCATATTATATCCTCCTAACTCTTACTTAAGAAGTTACATATTCACTAGCCTTTATATACTAACATAGATATACCAAATTGTTAAAGTCTGCCCATCACAGCAAGCCAGTTAATGTTTGCCTATTTGCCGATAAAGAATAATTCACATAGACACTTTTATATAAAAAACTCTGTAGCACCTTACCCACAAGCAACTACAGAGTTTTTATCTATTTAATTAAAAGTTATGTCTAACGCCTGCATCGATACGCCATGTATTATCGATGGTAGCACCAAAGTTTTTAGTGAGTGTGCCATATAGATATGTACTAGGACGAACGTTCCAAGAACCGCCGATTTCCGCATCAAGCCAAGTATCCTTCAAGTCAACTGTGGTTTGAACTGTTGGGTTACCTGGTGCAGAATATGTAGTATTTACCTTACCAGAGAATTCATGAGCTAGTGCTAGTTTTGCAAAGATATTAGATTTTTCTGTTTCTTTACCAATACCAATGCCAAGTCTACCTACCGCAGAGTTGACCGCATCAGATTTCACATGCATGGATCCACCACCTGCAATAGTTGCATCATAGGATACACCATTTAAACGACCTAAAATAAATTCTACACTAGGGTCGATATAGAAACCATTTTGTTTTTTAATACGTTTGCCATATTCAGCACTCAAGGATATACCAAATGTATGGTAGTTACCATTCAATCGTTGGCCACTCATAGAGTTAAGGCTATAGTCGTTGGATAATCTATTACCACGAGCGATGATATCTATATACCGACCATCATCATGTTGCTTTGTACCATATAAGGCTATACCGCCAAGCTTACCATCGCCACTGCCGTTGGCATAAGAGTTACTAGATGTACTGTAATCTAGGGCACCGCCGAAAATCCAGTCATTGGAGGCTTTATGATCATATCCGATTTGTACTCCATTGTACGTCATATGTGCATCAGCACCATCTGTAATCTTAGATTTACCACCTATATATTTAGCCCATACTCCTTTATCTGTATTAGCTAGACGAAGATCACCTAAACGACGTTGTAAATCATTAGTATTATTTTTCCACGCCATAACTGTTGAAGTAAGGGCAGATTTTGTGCCACCTACGAGCGATGATTCACTAGCACGAACAACTTTTGTTGTATCATCTACAACGAGATGACCTTGAGAATCAAAATGATCTGCCCCTAAGTCTGCAACAGCACCAGGTGTAGTAACACCTTCATTGATTTGAACTGTTGTGCTAAGCTTCTTATCATTGCCTGTGTATTGTAATTTCTCAGCTAATGTTTGAATATCCTTTTTGTAGCTTGCATCGTCGATGGTATTACCGGAATGGTCGCCTTTCATTGTAATATGGCTATTATCCGCCGCATGTTCAACGACGATTTGGCCTTTTCCAGCTTCGCTTGCTGGTACGCCAGATTTATAAATAGCATTCACATAACCGCTATAATTCTGAATTGTTATAGGCCGCGCATCGATAGGATGAATGTTACCTGCTGCAGTTGGGTTAATACCACCTACAAGATTGCGAACCTTACTCCCCTTGTATAGGTACGCTGCATTATCCCCTGATGGACGTTCTTTTTTAGGTGTAGGACGCTCCATGCCAATCCATTCATTATTCCAAGTAGCTCCGTTTTGTAGGTAAATATCTGCACCAGAATTATGAGGGTTTTTATTGCTTTCAGCATATTCATTCAAAACAGCACCGGTAAGGCTAGAGTTAGGTGTTGTGAAAGCTAGTGCTATATTAGTTGGATCTACATTGTGATTTGGATCGCGGCCATAATCCTTGTTGATAAGGCCTACATTACCAACAGCAACTAAGTCATGAGTGCCTGGATGTTTGCCATCAGCGCCTGCATTAACATATACATCCCCCTCTTCTGCTACTACAGAATAGGTATCAGATGTTTCTACAGGATGAGTGATAATCTTACCGCCTCCATCAACAAGGATATGACCTCGTTGATTGACTTGTAAACCAGAGCCGATAGCATCGATATCTACATTACCTTTCACATGAATATTAGTATCACCATAGTCTCGATCAGGGTTATCTTTACTTAGACGTGGTACCTTACCGCCATAACCAGCATAGACTGCACTCATATAATAATGACCTAATTCTCTCTTCGATGCTGGTGCATCATTCTTTAATCGTACAATAAGGTCTTTATCTACCGTTAGTTGTGCCCCAAAGCCATTATAAATACCTGTAACATTCTTACTTTTACCTGCCTCTGTTAAACTTTTACCATGTACATTAACTGTTAATGTATCCTCTATGTGTTTAACCTCAGGTTGCGTTTGTACTGGTGAGCCCATTGTTAAACCGAGTAATTCCTCTGCTTTATCGCTAGAAGCATTAATTTCTGTAGCCATAGCAGTATAAGAAATACCAGTCAACACTAAGGCAGCCATCATAGCGGATAAATGGCGATGTAACTTCATAATAATCTCTCCTTTTACTTACCTTGTAGGCAAGCGTCCTCACAGAACACATTTACATTTTTATTTGCTCAAAAATGTAAAAAGGCCCCCTAAGTCCAACTTAGGAGGTCTTTTATAACTACACACTCATTAAATAGTACACACTATTATTCAGGATTGATGATGAAGGATAATGCGCTGAAGTATTTGTTTTGTTCCCCTTTAGTTTGTGTTGGGAAGCCTACTTCAACACCTACTACGTTAAGGCCATTAGCGCTTACAGTCACTGTTGCTTTACCATTAGCATCAGCTTGGCTTTCATTAGTAAGATCATTAATTACGTCTTTGATTAAAGGTGCATTTGCATATGGTTTGCCTTCTTTCAAGACTTGAATTTCATATGTATCACCTTTTCTAAGAGTTAATGGGTTAACAGATGGAATGATTTGAATGAAAGCATTTTTATTATTGAAAGGTTTTGCTTCTGCATTCCAGTAGTGAACATCATATTTAATGGCATGTGTACTTTTTTGAGCACCAGGTACTTCAGAGATTGGTTTATGAACAGTTTTGCCATCTTTGTCTTTTGTCCAATAACCATAGTCAAAGTCAGTTACTGTAATACCCAATTTATCATTTGGTACAACTACTACATTTTTCTCATGTTTAATAACTTGTACAGGAATTACCATGCCATTGTTATCTAGGCCAATGATGCTTTTTACCATTTCTGGGCTATACGCATCATCAACAGGGCCTTCGCCAAGTACTAGCGCTTTTTCATCTAAGCGGTTAGCGAAGAACACACCATGTGCATCAACAGAAGAGCATACACTACCTGCAGCTAAACCTACAGCAAATAAAGAAGCTAGAATTTTCTTATTCATAAGAACCTCCATAATCAATAACTAGTTTCAACAAACTTGCTATTATTATACATCGTCATGGATATTCCGTACATACCGATACCCGTATCATCAAGTTATTATGCAAACTCCATATATACAAGGTTCTATATTCCTATCAATCATAAATGATAAAATTATCACCTGTTTTTATATGAATATAATAAATAGGAATATCTTCTTTGTTATATGTAACAAAAAACGACGCCCCCATAGGAGCGTCGTTTTTTATCTATATAGATATTATTTTTTGTTTTTAGCAGCTTTCGCACGTGCGTTACGATCAAGGATTGTTTTACGCATACGAATGCTTTCAGGTGTTACTTCAACGAGTTCGTCGTCATTGATCCACTCAAGAGCTTGTTCCAAGGAGAAGATACGAGGTGGAGTCAAGCGAACTGCTTCGTCAGAGGAGCTGGAACGCATGTTAGTAACGTGTTTTTTCTTACATGGGTTAACATCCATATCAAGTTCACGAGTGTTTTCACCGATAACTTGGCCTGCGTACACGTCTTGGTTAGGACCAACGAACAATGTACCGCGGTCTTGAACAGAGTTCAAACCATATGGTGTAGTTTCGCCATTTTCGAATGCTACCAAGGCACCGCGTGTACGGGAAGGAATTTCGCCTTTGTATGGTGCATAACCATGGAATACATGGTTCATAATACCATTACCTTTTGTAGCTGTTAAGAATTGTGCACGGAAACCGATCAAACCACGCGCAGGAATTACGAATTCCATACGAAGGTAACCAGCTAACTCAACCATGTTAGTCAATTCAGCTTTACGTTGGCCAAGATTTTCCATTACAGTACCCATGAATTCTTGAGGTACGTCGATAGTCAATGCTTCTAATGGTTCGCACAATTTGTCGTTAATAGTTTTGAAAATTACGCGAGGTTTACCTACTTGTAATTCATAGCCTTCACGACGCATAGTTTCAATCAATACAGCCAAGTGTAATTCGCCACGGCCAGATACTTTGAAAGCATCTGCAGAATCAGTTTCTTCTACCTTCATAGAAACGTTAGTTTCTACTTCGCGGAACAAACGATCGCGCAAGTGACGGGATGTAACGAATTCACCTTCGCGGCCAGCGAATGGAGAGTTGTTTACGGAGAATACCATGGACAATGTTGGTTCGTCGATGGAGATGGATGGCAATGCTTCAGGATTTTCAGCATCTGCTACAGTTTCGCCGATATTGATATCGTCGATACCAGCGAACGCAATGATATCACCCATTTCAGCTTCGTCAGTTTCAACACGGTTCAAGCCATTGTATGTATATACACGACCGATTTTCGCTTTACGAGTGCTTTCACCAGTCATGATAGCCACTTGTTGGTTAGGTTTCATTTTACCGCG
>URPT01000102.1 GCA_900549845.1 uncultured Veillonella sp.
CAATAACTTCGTTGGTAGCTCTGTATAGGCCTTTCTACGCAAGGTCGCCATTTGGGACGCAATATTGGTGAAAGCCGCTTTATATTTGTTAATCGCTACCATACGACCTGTTGTTGTAGGCACGATATTTTCTTTTACTGCATAGATTAAAAGCTGTGCAGTGGCCAAGATATCGTCCATCGCATTGTGCGTAGGCTCATGATGGATAGGGAACTCAGAAGCTAGGAAGCCCAATTTATGATTTGGCAAATTAGGATAGAAGCGACGGTAAATATCGAGTGTATCGTAGATAGCCTTAAATTCAGGATTTCCTAAATTATACCGCGCCAATTCATTCGTAAAGATAGTCACATCATAATTTACATTGTGACCTACGATGATAGCATTCTTGGAGAATTCCTTAAAGGCTTGCAGCACCGTAGCTGGGTCTTCGCCGTGTTCTTGTAAATACGCATCGGAGAAGCCGTGTACCTCTTCGGATTGACCTACCGGTACCCCTGGGTTGATAAATCGTTCAAAGGTTTCTAGGACCTGTCCGTTTTCATCTATACGGATGGCCGCAATTTGAATAATACGGTCTTGAGATGTATCAGTGCCAGTACTTTCCACATCGTATACTACAACCTCATGATTTTCTAAGCCACTAACGAGCTTGGCGTAAGGTTCCGCTTCAAAGATAGGCATATCCATAAAATCCGTCAATTTTAAGCCTACTTGACGCGTCTCTGGGCTTTCAATAGCGGCAATACGAGCGTCACCAATACCCGCAACATAGCGTTTAATAATGCGCTTAGCGCTGACAGAGTCGTTTGGGTTCATGAGCAGTTTGAAATAGGCCATAACGTCTTTGATTTCTTGACGTCTAAAGAATTTAAACTCGTCAATAATCATAAAGTGACGACATTCCTCTTCAGGTTTTTCACTATTAAGTCGTTCAAAGGAGTCACTCAGCCGCTGTGCCTTTTTATTATCCCGTACTAAAACGCCAATGTTAGCATCCTTTGGCAAGGCACAAATGGCTTCATAGATATAGCGGCCCTCAAGATAGCTATTTTTACAACCTTTGATGAGAACAGGTTTGCCCTTTCTTTCACTATTGGCACGAGGCAATTCAGTATAGATGGAACCTACGAGGTCAGGGAACATATTTTGCAATGTTTTGAAAGCCATCGTAAAGAGCGTCCAGTTAGAGCGATAGTTTTCATAGAAAATAATTTTTAAAGGCTTGAAATCCGCATCAAACTGCTTGAGCAAACGGAACGGATCGGACCCACGCCATTCGTATATGGTTTGGAAATAGTCACCACATAAGAGAACGTGATTGCCTTCCCAGAGCATTTCTAATACCTTATACTCTAGTACGCCTGTATCTTGCATTTCATCTACCGAAATATAGCTGTAACGACTGCGCCAACGCTCCCGAACTACAGGGTCTTGGAAGAGGCGATGAACACCGCAGATGAGGTCCGTAAAATCTAGACCGTGCACAGAGGCTAAGCTTTCATCATAGGCAGCAATCCATTCGTGACCATGGTTCAAGAAATCGTGAAGTTCACTATATAGAACATTACCAAAACTAGAGAACTGCTGTTCAATGGCGGCGCGCTGTTCCTTTTGTAAACGCTCTATAGTTCGTTTATAATCGCCTACGAGATCATCAGAATAGAACCCGTATAAGGAACGATATTCTTTCACCATGGCAATGATGTTAGCAAAGGACATTTCTCGCAATTTACCTGGACGATATGGTTCAGACAATTCCTTGCAATCCTCTTCGTCAAAGATGGTTACATCCGTATACAAGGTTTCATTGCGCTTGCCCTCTTGTTGGAGTACGAAAAAGCAAAAGCTGTGGAATGTACTAACCTCCACAGCCTTTGCAGGACTGCCTACGAGCGATTGAATGCGGTCTTTCATCTCATTTGCCGCCTTGTTCGTAAAGGTCATGCACAAGATGTTCTCCGCCTTCGCATAGCCGCCCTCGATGAGGTGAGCCACTCGATAAGCAAGTGTATTCGTTTTTCCCGTCCCAGCGGACGCTAACAAGAGGATATTCTGTTCAACTTCATCAATAACGCGTTGTTGTTCACGATTGATAAGCATGAGGTCCTCCTATTTTAAAAAGCCGTACCATCCGGCAGCAATGAGCATTGGAATAGGGCCTAGAATTGCTGTTAAAGCCCATACGCCCAAACCAATATCCATAGGAATATTGAGGATATGAACGCATACTAAATACGTCAAAATACCAGTTACTGCATTCATAGCCACTCGTTTAATGGTGAAAAATGCTACTTTGAAAGCAATGTAGGCTACAGCAACGGATACAACCGCCGATATAATCGGTGATGCTAATAAAGCTCCCATATTATCCTTTCATTTCTTGGCGGTTCACTACAGCACCGCCTAATGTTAATTCATCGGCATATTCGATATCGCCACCCACAGGCACACCACGGGCAATACGCG
The DNA here is from genome assembly GCA_900549845.1 of uncultured Veillonella sp. GTDB lineage: Bacteria > Bacillota > Negativicutes > Veillonellales > Veillonellaceae > Veillonella. The sequence goes on from URPT01000102.1 coordinate 2,470, forward strand.
TTACCTTAATGCCACTTGGGCTTAACAAGCGCGCCAAATACAGAGCGGTCGCTTCCCCTTCTACATCCGGGTCTGTAGCGAGGATAACCTCTTGAACGACACCATCGCGAAGGCGAGCAATCAATTCTTTTACGCGAATATCGTCAGCACCGATGCCCTCCATAGGGGACAAGGCGCCTTCCAATACGTGATATAAGCCCTTATAGTCACCACTGCGCTCGATAGCAATAACATCGCGAGATGTTTCAACGACCATAATCGTCGTTTGATCCCGGTTTGGATTGCTACAGAATTCGCATGGATCTTGAGCTGATAAGTTAAAGCAAATAGAACAGTGACGCGTAGCCCCCTTCGCTTCTACGATGGTTTCCACGAGACGGTCTACCTCTTCCTTCGGCATTTCTACCAAATGATAGGCCAAGCGTCTAGCCGACTTGGAGCCGATACCCGGCAAGCGGCGCAGCTGCTCTACGAGCCGTTCTAAAGCGTTTGTCATTTAGAATAAACCTGTTGGCAAGTTAAGACCACCAGTTACTTTGCCCATTTCTTGAGCCAAGAGGTCGTCTACTTTTTTGCTAGCTTCGTTTACCGCAGCCATTACTAAATCTTCTAACATTTCCACGTCTTCAGGATCCACTGCAGATGGGTTCAATTTCAAAGATTCGATGATTTTTTCGCCGTTCATTACAACTGTTACAGCACCGCCACCTACGGAAGCCTCTACTGTACGAGTTTTTAATTCTTCTTGCATTTTCTTCATATCTGCTTGCATTTTTTGAACTTTTTTCATCATGCCAGCCATATTGCCCATACCTTTACCAAACATTGTAATTCCTCCTTTTAGGACCTTGTCCTTACTAACTGTCTATGCCCATAACTCTAACATGCGACATAGATTTTAACATATGTGTCACCTACGGCCTTAGGACCAACGGGTATACTCAAAAATTTATTCTTCGATGACCTCGACGATGATGTCGTGGTCTTCAGATAATTTCTCTAATGTTTCTGCCAAGAGAGGATTGTTTCGCTCCTCTTCTGTCATATGCTCTGGATCCCATGCGTATTCACGAGCTACCGTCACGCTATCGATAGGCGCAACTTCAATAGGTGCTTGTGAAAGCATAGCATGATCATCACTTTGATAAGGGGTTCCCTGTTGTTCGCCCCCATTAGACTTTGGGACAGCTTCTACCTCAATATGGGCACCGCTATCCATAGGGCGTTCTAAGACCTCCCCATCATCGCTAATAACAGTAACACTATCTAACGGATGTGGTGGCATATCATCTAAGGATGATACGTAGGATTCCTCCATATCATCTACTGGCACATCATCAAAGGAATGAACTGGAATATCATCGCCTTCAATAGAACCTGCTAAAGACTCGATAGGAATCTCCCCATCAATCACCTGTGTGGATGGACTGCCATCAAAGGATGTAATCGGTACATCTCCATTAGATGGTGATGTTTCTGCTCCGACCTCACTCGTATCAGCACCAGTTGAGGCACTTACAGCAGCACCGCCAGTCTTCTTCGCCAAGAAGGCTAACGCTGCGGCCTTAGCTGCATCTACTGCTGCGGAATCAGGCTTACTTGGTTGCTCATCAGTTGTAGGTCCACCATTAGGCGCCGTACCTGTAACAGTCTGCGGACTAGCACCGTGAGATGCTTGACCACCTTGAGCACTCTTTTCATTCGCCCCTTGTGCATAGCTAGCGACTTGCGGAGAGGACGAATTTGTTAAGTCCATTTGCTTTGGTTGACCTCCAGAGGTCTTCTGCACATCAACCATTGGCTCTTGTGGTCGTTGCGGCGCTTTTACTTGGTGTTGCGTCGTACTGCCAGAGGCCTTTTTATAGTCTTTGTAAACTTGTGTGAGAGCATCAACAATTTCTACATGTACCGGATAGCCTAGTGTATAGGTGAAAGCATCTGCCGCTTCTGCTAAGTTTACTTCGTTGGTCATTACATTGAGGTGCAATGTATTTTTGAAGGCCATAACCGCCTTGCTTTGATCTACGTATACAAGCTGACCTTGGCCAATTACGGTAGAGGTCATATTGCGATTGCTATCCTTTAAGTATTTAATGACATTGGACTGTATATTGCGATACTCTTGAGCCGACAAGATTTGATCACTAATAATAGCTTGTGTACTAATACCTTTTTTACTACGACCTTTGGCTTGATTTCTAGCAGGTCGTTCTGGTGCACTACTTGTACTTGGTGGCATCATACCAATACCGCCCATTGGAGGCGGAGACATACCTACTCCATTCATAGGAGGCGGTGTACTACCTGGTGCACCCATAGGTGGAGGTGTCATGCCTACACTCGCAGGCGGTGGTGTCATCCCCACTCCACCTGGAGGCGGCACAGTACCAACAGTACTATTTTGAGTACTACTCATGGAAGCATTCTGTACAGCAGCATTATCTACAGGAACAAAGCTATTAGCATAACCACCTGGCGGTCCAAAGGAATTAGCACCATAAGCAGGTGCAGTTGCGGCAGCTGGACCTCGTTGTTCTAATTGAGCCATGCGATTCAATAAATCGTTGCGTTCAGATCGTTCTGAAGACTCTAATGCATACACACGGTCTTCTAAGCTTTCATCAACAGAGCCTAATTTAGCACAAAGCACCAAAAGGCCCATTTCGATAATAGTTCGTGGATTATCCACTTGTTTTGCATCATTCATGATGGATTGCGCACTGCGCACATACTGGTTAAGCTCATTAAAATCGATGCTTTCAGCTTGAGCTAGGAATTCATCCTTAAAGGCATCGTATACCTTGAGCTCGTCCGCATCAGGTGCTACCTTGCCTACAAGCAAGGCCCGCACATGCTGGATGAGGGCTTCCATAATCTGCGTCGCATCACGACCTTCTGCTAAGGCATCGTGAATATAGGACAGTAATTTTGGTCCATCACCATTGCGCAACGCATCAAGGAAATGAATGATCCATTCCTTGCTAACCAGACCGATCAGTTCTTCTACAACTTGAGGTGTAATAGTACCTGTGGCCATACCAGCACATTGGTCTAAGATACTCAATGCATCACGCAAACCGCCGTCTGCATGAACTGCAATGAGCTGTGCCGCTGCAGGATCTAAGCCAAAGCCTTCTTGTTCCGCTACATAGGATAAACGCTGTGCAATATCGTCAGACGTAATCCGTCTAAAGGTATATCGCTGACAGCGAGATACGATGGTAACAGGTAACTTTTCAATCTCTGTAGTAGCAAAGATAAACATAACGTGAGCCGGTGGCTCTTCAATAGTTTTTAAGAGCGCATTCCACGCTTCGGTCGTAAGCATGTGGGCTTCGTCGATGATGAACACCTTTTTACGGCCCTCAACAGGCATAAACTTGACGCTTTCACGAAGAGCACGGACCTCATCGATACCACGATTGGAGGCGGCGTCGATTTCAAGAACGTCCATGGACTGACCGCTCAAAATCGATTTACAAGCACTACACTCGTTACAAGGATGATCCGTTGGCCCATGCTCGCAGTTGATAGCGCGCGCAAAAATCTTGGCC
>URPT01000103.1 GCA_900549845.1 uncultured Veillonella sp.
TAATGGTAATGAAGAAGAATTAGTACCTATTATTAATGAAATCGTTATTACCCGTGCTGAACCAGCAAAAATGGCACGTATTAACATGTCCATCAATAATCAACATACACAAATGTATCCTTCAGATGGCTTGATTATTTCCTCTGCAACTGGGTCTACGGGATATAATCTATCTGCAGGTGGTCCTATTATGAAGCCTGATAATAGATCCATTATTGTTACACCTGTAGCGCCACATCTGATTCAAGGTGTTTCACTTGTATTAGAAGAGCATGATACAATCCAAATCACGATGCCAGAACGTGAACCACAATTACATATCTGTATAGACGGTACATTTGACTATACGTTTACCAATAAAGAAACACTACATATAAGCTCTAATCCTGTATATTGTTTATTCGTACGTTTTAAAGATCAATGTTTCTTTGGTACATTATTTAAAAAATTAGCCTCTCGTCGTGACGAGTTATTATAATACTAAAATCTCAAGTGGGGTGATTTTGTGATTAACATTAATAATGCTGTTCAGTTTCAACATTTAATCTGGGATCGAGTAATGAAACACGCTAATATAGTGGTAGACGCAACATGTGGTAATGGCCATGATTTACTATATTTGGCAGAACGAGCAAATAAGGGCTGTCATCTATATGGCATCGATATTCAAATGAAAGCGATTAATAGCAGCCAAGAGTTATTGCAGTCAAATGATATAGCACAAGATGTAAGTCTAACATTTATTCATGACTCCCATGATCGTGCATTAGCTAATCAATTAAAAGATGAAGTTATTGATTTAATGATCTTTAACCTAGGCTATTTACCAGGTGGTGATCATCAAGTTATAACTAAACCGCATCAAACTATTGATGCCATAGATGAAGGCTTAGAAAAATTATCGAAGTCTGGAGTTATCACAATTGTTGCTTACCCTGGAACAACAGAAGGGTTTGAAGAAATGCAGATGCTTAAATCGTATTTATCAGATTTAGAACAAAAATTGTATAATGTATGTCATTGGCATCCAATGAATCAAATAAATAATCCACCTGAGTTATTTATATTGCAAAAACGATAAAACGAAATATATCTTTATTCATTATGAATAAAAGTCATAAGAAATATGTAAAAGCCCCTTTATAGGGGCTTTTATTTATACATGTATAATCTTCTAATTTTAAATTATTAATTTCATATAAATAGATGAAGCCTATAGGATATGTGTTTATACGCTATCAGTATATAGAAAATTAACAATATTTTAAATATTAATATAATATGCATAACTAGTATGAGACATGCAATTTATACCATATATTAATTATGAATATATGGTATAATAATAGCAGAAAGATACTATTCTCTTTTATGTGCAAGGTTTAAAAAAGGGAGTTCAAAATGAAACGCTATCGCTATAACAAAATCAAAGAAATCGTGCAGTCCAAGGCGATTGAAACTCAGGAGGAATTAGCAGCGGCCTTATTAGAAGAAGGTATTGAAGTAACGCAAGCTACAGTTTCTCGTGATATTAAGGAATTGATGTTAATCAAAATTCCTACAGGCGATGGACACTATCGATATGCATTATCTCCAGAAGAAAATGTAGTTCTATCTCGTAGTCGAATCAATCGATTATTCCAAGATTCTCTAATTAAGGTAGATCACAGCTTAAATCAAGTTGTATTACATACAATTCCTGGTTCAGCTCAATCCGTAGCATTTTCCATTGACCATGCAAAATGGTCTGAAATTATTGGTACATTAGCTGGTGATGATACAATTTTGTTAATTGCAAAATCTGAAGCTGAAGTTCCAGCGATTTTAGCTAAAATTCAAGATTTAATGAAGGACTAAATAGATGTTAACGCAAATGAGCATTCGCAACTTTGCGTTGATTGAGCAAATGAATATTTCATTTAATGATGGCATAACTATCTTTACCGGCGAAACTGGGGCAGGGAAATCCATATTAATGGATGCCTTTAGTATCCTTTTGGGAGAACGCGCAAGCAGCGAGTTCATTCGTCACGGTAAAGATAGTTTTGTTATAGATGGAATATTTGATATTGCCGATCACCAAAGTATACAAGAGCTATTAGAATCTAAAAATATTATGGTTGAAGAAGGGGAATTAATTCTCTCCCGTTCATTTAATCGCAATGGTAAATCTACTATCTTAGCTAATGATCAACCTATACCATTAAAAGCATTAAAAGAAATTGGTCAACATTTAGCAGATATTCATGGTCAATATAGCAATCAACGATTGTTAGATGCAGATACTCATCATGAATATTTGGATACGTATAATAAAGAAGGACAAGTAGCTTATAAGGCCTATTTAGATGCTTATAAAGTATATAAGCAAGCTAAACAAGATGTGGATCACTTACAAGAAAATATGTCTGAACGAGCACGTGAGCTCGATATGCTACGATATCAAATTGATGAAATTGAAGAAGCCGGTCTCACTATGGGTGAAGATGTCTCTATTGCAGAAGAATTAAAACGTCTTGATAGCTTTGAGCATATTGATAAGGTATTAGGTTCTTGTTATGACGCCTTCTATAATGGACGCCAACCATTACTAGACACTATTAACTCTATCAAGGTAGAGGTTAATGATCTTGTAAAGTATGATAGTGAATTAAAGGAAGTATCTGAAATGGTTGACTCTGCTTATTTTCAATTAGAGGAAGCAGCCCAATCATTAGATCGCTACAGAGATACTATCAGCTATGATGAAGAGCGCTATAAGTATTGCCAAGATAGAGATACAACTATTTACGGCTTAAAGAAAAAATATGGTGAAACTGTAGAAGAAATTTTAGCATACGAAGAAAAGGCACAAGCTCGTTTAGAGGAGCTTGAAGGCCTCGTATTTGCTCAAGATGAATTAGAGGCTCGTCTTCATAAGGCGCAAAAAGTAGCAGAAGAGGCTTTAACGGTTTTACATGACATTCGTCAAAAAAATGCAAAAGCTATCGCTAGTGCATTACATCAAGAATTAGTAGATTTAGGAATGCCAAAAGGTGATATTCAGTTCCATATAGAGGACGGTGAAGGATTATCTCCTTTAGGAGCAAAATCTATTGAACTACTATTCTCTGCCAATAAAGGTGAACAATTATTACCACTTCACAAGGTAGCCTCTGGTGGTGAATTAGCTCGTATTGCGCTAGCCTTCAAATCTGTCTTCCGTACTGATACGTTCAAAACAATGGTATTTGATGAAATTGATGTTGGTATCAGTGGAGATATAGCATTAAAGGTTGCTGAGAAAATTCTACATCTATCTAAGACAAATCAAGTATTTTGTATCACTCATTTACCTCAAACAGCAAGTATTGCAAAACAACATTATCACTTATCTAAAATAGAGCAAGATGACCGTACAGTTTCAACATTATCTGTACTTAATGAGGATGAACGAGTTACGCAAATCGCTTCAATGATGTCTGGTCGAGGTATGTCGTCAACAGCATTAGCAGCAGCTAAAGAACTAATTGCCCATTTTAATTGACTAAAATCGCATAATTACTTATACTAATAGTATTAAGTGAATATGTTGATAGAGGTGCGAGTATAAATAGTAATCATGAGGAGTAGGCATGCATTGATCCATGATAAAAGGGATGCTTGCCGAAGTTCGGTGATTGCGACTCATCGTTCTGGTTGTCTATTTAATAAATGGACGACTGTCATCAATTTGAATTGGTGGAGTGCTATCATTGAGCTTTTAGTAACAGTTATAAGCTATATAAACTATAAGGCCAGTGGATGCATCCACTGGCTTTTTTGGAGGTATATATGATTCGAGTAATGGTAAATGGCGCTGGCGGTAAAATGGGCCGCGAAGTAGTCAAAGCAGTACATAATGATCCTGAGTTAACATTAGCAGGCGGTATCGATCCTACTAAGGCAGGTCAAGATGTAGGCACCGTAGCGGGTATCGAACAATTAGGAATTACAATGAATGCCTCCATCGATGAGGTTCTAGATACTAATAAACCTGATGTAATTGTAGATTTTACAAATCCTGCTGTTATCTATGAAAATGCGAAAAAGATGCTATCCGCAGGTATTCATGTAGTTATTGGTACTACTGGTTTAACAGCAGAACAACGCGACGAATTAGATGCTATTGGTCGTAAGAATAATGCCAACTGCCTTGTAGCTCCTAATTTCTCTCTTGGAGCAGTTATGATGATGAAGGTTTCTGCTGAATTAGCTCCATATTTCCCTAATGTAGAAATTATTGAGCTTCATCATAACCATAAATATGATGCGCCATCTGGTACATCTATTTTAACAGCAAAATTAATTAACGAAGCTAAACAAGCTGCGAATGCAACTGCAGCAGAGGATTTAACGCGTGAAAGTTTACCAGGTGCTCGTGGCGCTAAGGTTGATGACGTAACCATCCACAGTGTTCGCTTACCTGGTTACGTAGCTCACCAAGAAGTACTATTTGGTGGCTATGATGAAACCTTAACGATTCGTCACGATAGTTTAAGTCGTCTTTCCTTTATGCCAGGCGTAGTATTAGCATGTAAAAAAATTAGTACTAAAACTGGTTTAACATACGGCTTAGAGCATTATTTATAATATAAGAGCAAGGAGATATAGTAATGAAAAAACCTAATGTTGCAATTCTTGGTGCTACTGGTGCAGTAGGTGCTGAATTTATTACACTTATTGAAGAGCGTAATTTCCCATATGAAAATCTTAAATTGTTAGCATCTGCTCGTTCTGCAGGTACTGAACTTACCGTTAATGGTAAAACATATGTAGTAGAGGAAGCTAAACCTGAATCTTTTGAAAATATTGATATCGCTCTATTTGCAGGTGGTTCTATTTCTAAAACATTAGCACCAGAAGCAGCTAAAAGAGGCGCTATCGTTATTGATAACTCTAGTGCATTCCGTATGGATCCTGAAGTACCTCTTGTAGTACCAGAAGTAAATCCAGAAGATATTTTAAAACATAAAGGTATCATTGCTAATCCTAACTGCTCCACTATTATTATGAGCTTAGGTTTGAAACCACTTCATGATATTTCTCCAATTAAACGCATTGTAGTAAGTACATATCAAGCAGTATCTGGTGCAGGTAAAGAAGGTATTGAAGAACTTGAAAACCAAGTAAAACAATATACAGCCGGCGAAGAAATGACTGCAAACTTATTGCCAACAGGTTCTGCGCCTAAACATTATCCTGTAGCATTTAACCTATTGCCACAAATTGATGTGTTCTTGGACAATGATTACACAAAAGAAGAAATGAAAATGGTTCATGAAACACAAAAAATTCTTCACGACGACACAATTCAAGTTGTACCAACTACTGTACGTGTTCCAGTGTATCGTTCCCACTCTGAATCTGTTTTAGTAGAAACAGAAGAACCAGTTTCTGTAGAAGCTTTCAAAGCAGCATGTGAGAAATTCCCTGGTTTACAAGTAAAAGATAATCCTGCAGAACAAATTTACCCAATGCCATTATATACATCTAATCAAAACGACTGTGAAATCGGCCGTATTCGTAAAGACTTATATAACGACAAAGGTATGAATTTCTGGATTGTAGGGGACCAAATTCGTAAAGGTGCAGCACTTAATGCGTTGCAAATTGCTGAGTACTTGGTAGAAAAACAAGCATTTTAATCTATCAAGGGGAGGACAGATATGAAAACCTTTGGTCGAGTATTAACGGCTATGATTACATCATTTAATAATGATGGATCCTTAAACATAGAAAATAGTGTAGCTATTGCTAATCATTTGTTAGATAATGGCTCTGATGGCCTCGTTGTATGTGGTACAACTGGGGAAAATCCATCCATGTCAAAAGAGGATAAATTAGCATTATTTACAGCTATTGCTAAAGAATGTGGTCATAAAGGTTCCATTATTGCTAATG
>URPT01000104.1 GCA_900549845.1 uncultured Veillonella sp.
CTCCTAACAATAATCTTATAACATAGACAAAAGCCAATAATAGACATATTAATAATATAATTGGCTGACTATGAAAATACTGATCAAGTTTAACACCTACGAATGAACATATAATGAACGTTCCTATAACTCTTAAACCTAATTCTAATGCATAGACTAAGTCTTTTAACATCATTTTTTTATTCATCTGTTCCAAAAAGACGATCACCAGCATCCCCTAAACCTGGAACAATATAACCTTTTTCATTTAATTTAAAAGCAATTTCAGACGCCACAGGAACATCAAGACCAAGACCTTTTAAGGTATCTACATGACTAAAGATTTCACGAGGAGTGCCATCATGTAATTTCACACCATTTTTCATAACTACTACACGATCAGCTGTGACAGCTTCCTCCATAAAATGTGTAATGTACACGATAGTGATACCTTCTTCTTTATTGAGTTTATGAACTGTCTCTAATACCTCACGACGACCTTTTGGATCAAGCATAGCCGTTGGTTCGTCAAGAACGATACAATCAGGTTTCATGGCGAGTACGCCAGCAATAGCAATACGTTGCTTTTGACCACCAGACAACAAATGAGGACCATGCTCTCTATATTCAGTCATATTAACAGCCTCTAATGCTGCATCGACACGTTTTCTAATTTCAGCACTAGGAATTCCAAGATTTTCTGGACCAAAGGCAACATCTTCTTCTACGACAGCTGCCACAATTTGATTATCCGGATTTTGGAACACCATACCTACATGTTGGCGTATATCCCAAATATGTTCTTCATCACGCGTATCATAGCCACATACATTGATATACCCTTCACTAGGTTGTAATAACACGTTGAAATGCTTGGCTAGTGTACTTTTACCACTACCATTAGTACCGATAATACAAACAAACTCACCACGCTTGATGGATAAACTCACATCATTTAGTGCATGTACATCATTGCCATTTTCATCACTATAAATATGACTCATATGATTGACGTCAATCATAATGTCTTTTTCATTCATGGATAACCTCATATCTTTCTAGTCAATTTCGTCTTTGTGAAAGTATAACCTTTAAATTGTATATAACAGTATTGACCTATTAACAACAACAAATTAATGTAATCCACTGTATAGATTAAGCATTAATGATTGCCATAGATTTATGTGAAAAGGTTAACAATATTTATTCATTCTTTACGATAACTGCTAACATATTACGATATTATACTAATCGATTGTACCATAAAATTGACAATAAAAAAACGGTGCTGCAACATAAGTTACAACACCGTATGAGTTTGATTAAACTAACTCGATAATAGCCAAAGGTGCAGCGTCACCTTTGCGAAGACCAGTTTTGATTACACGAGTGTAACCACCTTGACGGTCTGCATATTTTGGAGCAATTGTATCAAACAATTTTTTTACTACGCTTTCATCCATGAGGTATGCAAGAACTTGGCGACGTGCATGAAGATCACCACGTTTAGCCAAAGTTACCATTTGATCAGCTAAAGAGCGAAGTTCTTTCGCTTTAGCTTCTGTAGTTTCAATACGCTCATATTGGAAGAAAGATGTTAACATGCTACGGAACAACGCTTTACGAGCGGAGCTGTCGCGGCCTAATTTTCTGTACATTCGTCTTCCTCCTTATTCGCCTTTTTGTTTAAGTTGAAAACCACCTGGATGATTGTTGAGTTTTTCCTCAATTTCATCGATGGATTTTTTGCCTAAATTGCGAACTTTTCCTAAGTCATCAATGGTTTTGTCTAGCAAATCTGCAATTGTATTAATGCCAGCACGTTTCAAGCAGTTATATGCACGAACAGAGAGTTCCAACTCATCGATGGAAATCTTTGCTGGGCCGTCATCTACAGCTGGTTCTTCATTATCGGAACCTACTGGATCAACAACGATACCGCCTTCACCTGTGTTTACATCTACAACATCTGCAGAGTGCGCTAATTTAGTGAAGTTCCCTAAATAACCAATCATAATGGCAGCAGATTTTGCTACTGCATCAGCAGCAGTAATGGAACCATCAGTCCAAACTTCTAATGTAAGTTTGTCAAAGTCCATTTCATTGCCTACACGAACATCACTCACTTCGTATTTGGCACGAAGAATTGGAGAGAAGATGGAATCGATTGGAATACAACCGATTACATCTGTATCTTTTTTATTCTTCGTGGAAGGAACGTAACCTTTGCCACGTTCGATTACTACGTCCATTACGAGATGAGCTGTCTCATCCATTGTCGCAATCACGAGTTCAGGATTCAATACTTCTACTTCTGGTGGGAATTGCTCAGCTAAGTCAGCAGCTGTCAATACGCCGTCCTTTTGGAAGTCGAAATGAACTTCCAAAGGTAATTGAACATCTTCTTCAACTTTGATGCACAATTGCTTTAAGTTAAGGATGATATCCGTAACGTCTTCGCGAATACCAGGAATAGTAGAGAACTCATGAAGAACTCCATCAATTTTGATAGAGGTGATAGCTGCCCCATCCAAGGATGAAAGCAAAATTCTGCGTAAGCTATTACCGAGAGTGATACCATAGCCACGGTCTAATGGTTCACATACGAACTTACCATAGCGACCGCCTTCGGCGATGTCCACTTTCTCGATTTTAAGTTTCTTTTCTTCGCTCATCAGGAACATCCTCCTATACAACACACGTTCATAGTTTAATTATAGCACCGTATCAAATCGGCCGCTATAAATTATACACGACGGCGTTTTGGAGGGCGACAACCATTGTGAGGAATTGGAGTTACGTCTTTAATGGAAGTAACTTCAAGACCTGCAGCTTGTAAAGCACGGATTGCAGCTTCACGGCCGGATCCAGGACCTTTTACGAATACTTCAACAGTGCGAAGACCATGTTCCATTGCAGCTTTAGCAGCTTGTTCAGCAGCCATTTGAGCAGCGAATGGAGTGGATTTACGGGAACCACGGAAGCCCAAGCCACCAGCGGAAGCCCAAGACAACGCGTTACCGTTTGTATCTGTCAAAGTTACGATAGTGTTATTGAATGTAGAACGAATATGAGCCGCACCGGATTCAATATGTTTCTTTTCTTTTCTTTTAGTTCTAACAACTTTTTTAGCCACGCTTTATCCCTCCTTTATCTTATTTCTTTTTACCAGCAATTGCTTTTCTAGGACCTTTGCGAGTACGTGCATTCGTTTTAGTACGTTGACCACGAAGTGGTAAACCCATACGATGACGTTTGCCTCGATAGGAGTTGATTTCAATTAAGCGTTTAATGTTAAGAGCTTCTTCACGACGAAGGTCACCTTCAACTTTGTAATCAGCATCTAACAATTCACGGATTTTCGCTACTTCATCTTCAGAAAGATCACGAACACGTGTGTCAGGATTGATGCCAGTTTTAGCAATGATTTCAGATGCTAAAGTTGGACCAATACCATAAATATAAGTTAAACCAATTTCCACTCGTTTATCACGAGGTAAATCTACACCGGCGATACGTGCCATCTAATCATCCACCTCCTATCAGATTATCCTTGTTTTTGTTTATGTTTTGGATTTTCGCAAATAACCATTACACGGCCTTTGCGTTTAATGATTTTACATTTTTCGCATATCTTTTTAACTGATGGTTGAACCTTCATTAGTACCTCCTTTGTGGACCCTATGCTTATTTGAAGCGATAGGTGATGCGACCACGATTTAAGTCATACGGTGTCAGTTCCATAGTAACTTTATCACCAGGAAGAATACGGATAAAATTCATACGCATTTTACCTGACACATGAGCCAATACGATATGACCATTTTCCAATTCAACTTGGAACATGGCATTCGGTAAAGCCTCAACTACCGTACCTTCCACCTCAATAACGTCTTCTTTTGACATATCTTTTCCTCCGGTTACCTGTTTTATTTAATTAACCGCGGTTCATCACGCATGGTTAATATTTCAGGGCCGTTTTCTGTAACAACCACTGTATGTTCGAAATGAGCAGCAGGTTTACCATCTACGGTAACTGCTGTCCAGTCATCCCCTAATACACGAACACGATGCGTACCAAGAGTAATCATCGGTTCGATACACAATACCATACCAGGTTTCATAAGAGGTCCTTGGTCAGGACTACCATAGTTTGGTATTTGCGGATCTTCATGCATTTCGCGGCCTAAACCATGACCTACGAAGTCGCGAACGACACCGTAACCATGTTTCTCGCAATACGTTTGAACAGCATGACCGATAGCACCGATACGGTTGCCAACTTTCACTTGTTCAATTCCCTTGAACAGACTTTCTTCTGTAACTTTTAACAATTTCATCACATCAGGTTTGACGTGACCGATAGGAATCGTCACAGCCGAATCGCCGTGATATCCATCAATAGATGATACAAGATCAATACTGAGGACATCACCGTTTTTAAGCTTACGCTTAGCGCTCGGAATACCATGAACAACTTCATCATTGATAGAAGCACAGATTGTAGCAGGGAATCCATAGTACCCTTTACAACTTGGTATACCACCGTGGCTGCGAATATATTCTTCGGCAATTGTATCTAACTCAAGCGTCGTGATGCCAGGTTTAGCCTTTTCTACTAACAAGGACAACGTGTCTGCTGTAAGCTTACTTGCCTTGCGGATACATTCAATTTCATGGGGCGATTTCAAAATAATCATGGATTATTTCTCCAAAGCCTTAATGATGTCAGCAAATACTGCGTCTACATCTTGTAAACCATTAATTTCTTCATATAAACCGCTATTGCGATAGTAGTCGATTAAAGGTTTAGTAGATTCTTCGTACACAGCTAGACGTTTCTGTACTGTTTCAGGGTTATCATCAGCACGATTTTCTAGAACAGCTCGTTCGCTAATACGTTTAACTAATTCCTCGGAAGGAACGTTTAAGTTAAGTACAGCGTCCAAAGAAATTCCTAATTCTTTAAGGATTGCGTCCAAGGACACGGCTTGCGCTGTAGTTCTTGGGAATCCATCAAGAATAAATCCAGATTTGCAGTCATCTTTCACCAAGCGATCACGTACGATACCAACAGTTACACTGTCTGGTACCAATTGACCAGCATCGATGTATTTCTTAGCCTCAACTCCAAGAGGTGTTTCGTTCTTAATCGCAGCGCGGAACATATCACCTGTTGAAATTTGGGGAATACCGTATTTTTCAATAAGTCGAGCTGCCTGAGTGCCTTTACCAGCACCAGGAGGTCCCATTAATAGAATATACATATTGTTTCCCTCCTATTTCACAAAGCCTTTATAGTGGCGTGTTACCATGAGCGACTCAATTTGTTGCATTGTATCAAGCGCTACACCTACAACGATGAGAAGAGCCGTACCACCAAAGTATACGCCTTGGACGCCGGTAATGCTACCGAGGAAATTCGGTATAATAGCAACGACAGCTAAGAATACAGCGCCAGCCAAAGTGATCTTGGTCATCACGTTATCCACATAATCAGCAGTTGGTTTACCCGCACGAATACCTGGGATAAAACCACCGTATTTTTTCATATTATCTGCCATATCTGTAATGTTGATAGAGATTGCAGTATAGAAATACGTAAAGATAAAAATCAATAATGCATACAATGCCGTTTGTAACGGCGTACCCCATGTAAAGAGATCCGCAGCTTTATGAACATATTCATTGTCAATAAATTGCGCAATCGTCACAGGGAACATCAACACAGATGACGCAAAGATAATTGGGATTACACCTGCCTGATTAACTTTCAACGGCAAGAATGTAGAGTGACCACCGTACATTTTACGACCTACTACGCGTTTAGCATATTG
>URPT01000105.1 GCA_900549845.1 uncultured Veillonella sp.
CATATAATACTACGTAAACAACAATGATAATTGCAATTGCAATATAGTTCTGGAACCAGAAAGCTGCAAATAAACCAACAATAAATGGATGACACAATACACCGAATGAAACAATTGATACACCTGCTGCATTGTAGTCTGCAAGGTTAACACCCTGTTCTATAGCAATCTGAGTCATTGCCGGACAGAACTGAGATACGATAATCATACCAAGTAAGGCAGCCATTACATATGGTGTTAGGGATGACAAATTACGTTTTGTAGTGGCCCCTACCACGGCAAAGCCAAGGAAGAACGCTAACGTGCCGATTAACGCGGGAATAACTACTTCAAATACATTATATCTCAAGGATATAAGTGTCAATGTAAGACCATTCAATGCACTGTAGAGGAAGAACATTCCTTTTAAAGTCATAACATTGGCCGTATACGCACGAGCACTAAATAGGAATACTACGCCTAGTTCAACTAATAGAATAATATTAAAGTTTTCGTATGCAAAGTGTAGCCAGTTTGGATTTGCCAACGCAGCTACTCCAACACCAATAGTTGTAAGTAAACCTACAACCATCCACAAGAAAGATCCCTTCAAACGTTGGGATACGATACTTTCAACCTGAGCAACTTGAGAATTACTAGGTCCTGTTACATTATATGGATTCATACTATCCCTCCTTATATTTAATTATCTTTTACTAAAACTATCGAGCATTAGCAATACCAGCAAATACCTTACCACGTTCGCCATCGATTGTTACATCTTGACCTTCAAGAAGTACGTCATGAGCGTTTTTAGCACCTAAAATTACAGGAATACCATAGGTAATGCCAGCAATAGCACTGTCAGAGGTATAACCGTCTTCAACAGCGATAATGCCGCCTGCACGTTTAGCAATTGCCATCAATTCAGGCTCCATTGTACCTACAACGAGGATGTCGCCGTCTTTGAAACTTTCATAATTGCCCTTATGATTAGCAGCAATAAATACAGTACCTGTAACGGATTTACGCAAAATACCATTACCAGACAATAGTACTTGGCCTGCAATATGAACGCGAATCATATTTGTAGTACCTGTCGCACCAGATGGTACGCCAGCCGTTACCACAACTAAGTCACCAGACTCAATGGCACCTGTGCCAAGAGCACCTGTAATGGCTTGTTTAACCATTTCATCAGAGTTAACGATTTCATGACCTTTAATAGCCTCTACACCCCAGCATAATTGCATGCGGCGAATTGTTTCTTCATGCGGTGTTACAGCAATAATTTTGCAAGCCGGACGATGTCGAGCAGTGCTAATTGCCGTATGACCAGATTCAGTACATGTCAAAATAGCAGCGGCCCCAAGGTTTTGAGCGATGCGCACGCTTGCTAAACATACAGCACTGGTAGTCGTCATATCCACATCTTGACGAGCACGACTCTTACTATCGTAAATAGCAGCTTGTTCTGTTACCTCAGCAATGCGTGTCATAGTCGTAACCGCCTCTACTGGGTATGCGCCGTTTGCAGTTTCACCAGACAACATGATTGCATCAGTACCATCTAAGATGGCATTGGCTACGTCACTTGCTTCCGCCCGTGTAGGACGTGGATTTTGAATCATGGACTCTAGCATTTGGGTTGCCGTAATAACTGGTTTACCCAAGTCATTACATTTTTCGATCATCATTTTTTGAAGTACTGGCACCTCTTCGGCAGGGATTTCTACACCGAGGTCACCACGAGCCACCATGAGGCCGTCCGCTACTTCCAAGATTTCATCAATGTTTCTAACGCCTTCAGCGTTTTCAATTTTTGCGATAATCTTGATATCTTTTTGTTCGGATTCAAGAATACGACGGATGGCTACGATATCTTTACCGCGTTGCATAAAGGATGCTGCTACAAAGTCTACACCTTGTTGGCAGCCAAAGCGCAAGTCCGCTTCATCCTGTTCAGATACAGGTGGCAAGCTAAGCGCTACGCCTGGCACAGCCACGCGTTTACGATTACCGATTTCACCGCTGTTTTGAACGGTAGTAATGATATTATTGCCTTCGATAGCATCGATAGTAAGTGTTACAAGACCATCGGCCAATAAAATTTTATCCCCTACGGACACATCACTTACAAGACCTTTGTGGTTGACGGAGCTAATCTCTTTTGTGCCTTCCACATCATCGGTAGTCAACGTAAATTGTTGGCCTGCTTCAAGGAATACCTTGCCCTCTTTAAATAGACCGAGGCGCACCTCTGGTCCTTTTGTATCGAGCAATAAGGCGATTGGTTTATTTACAATCATCGCCGCATCACGCACCATTTGCATGCGCTCTGCTTGCTCTTCATGAGATCCGTGAGAGAAATTGAAACGAGCCACGTTCATGCCAGCTCGCATCATATCTTCTAAGATACCAAATTTATCCGTTCCCGGACCTACAGTACATACGATTTTTGTACGTTTCATTGTTCCTCCTATGAAAACCATCCCTTTTGGATGTTCATATATTATATCAATGTTGGTAAAAGCTAGCTGTGCCCTACGCAACATCTATTATTAAGTAGTGAATATATTTATTATTACCTTAACCCCTATTGCGGTTCTTATGCATATATTATTGCACCTCTACAGAGCCATCACCTAAGATAGCTTCAATAGCCTTGATGGATTCATCACTAGGGTCAAAGCACATATTCGGTGGTAAATTAATACGTTTTCGTTGACGGTGCAAGTATAACGATGTTGGCACAGAGCCTACGGTGTTCGTTAACACTCGTTTTAAGGCTTCACTATTTTCTGGCGTATCATATTGGCTGTAAATATGAATGGCCACATGCTTAGCCTGACTATAGTTTACCTTTAATGGCATAATGCGGTCTGCAATAATTTGCACACCCTTTTCATCCGCATCAACGCGGCCTTTTACCTTAACGATCATATCGACCGCCAAGAACTGTTGGCTTTGACTAAAGACCTTCGGGAATGCCACTACATTGGCCGCACCAGAATAATCTTCGATACGAAGAATGGACATAACCTCATTTCGTCTCGTCATACGGTCCGTCTTATTTTCAATCAAACCGCCAAAGGTTATGGTTTGACCGTCATACTGCTCTGGATTTTCTACAAGAGCACCCAATTCAAAAAGGCCCTCTAATTCCTTAGCATAGCCTTGCAATGGATGGCCTGTGATATAAAAGCCTGTATATTCCTTTTCATCCTTCAATTTATCGTCTTCCGATAAATCCTCCACATTAGGAACAGGGATGAAATCTACAGACTCCTCTATATCGCCAAAGAGACTCATGGTGCCCATAGCGGCATCCTTTTGCTCTTTAGCACCAACGGCTTGAGCGCTTTCATACATATGCAACAATTGGTTTCGGTTTTCTTTGAAACCATCCATGGCACCGCAGCGAATGAGACTTTCAAGAAGTCGTTTATTAACAACCTTATTATCAACACGTTTGCAGAAGTCCACAATATCCGTGTAAAGACCGTGCTCATTGCGCTCAGTAATCAAGCGATCAATAGCATTGTCTCCTACATTCTTAATGCCCCCAAGACCGAAGCGAATGGCATCACCTTGTACGGCAAAGCTACGTTCAGAATAGTTAATATCTGGGCCAAGCACCTTAACATTGTGCTTCTTGCAAGCATTGATGTAATAGGTCAATTTTTGCATGTTCTGCATAAAGCTAGTCATGGTAGCAGCCATGAATTCAGGGAAATAGTGGGCTTTCAAATACGCCGTTTGGTATGCAATATACGCATAGGCCGCACTATGTGATTTATTAAAGCCATAGCCCGCGAAGTATACGAGCAAGTCAAATACTTCGTTCGCAATGGACTCTTCTATACCATTGTTAATAGAACCTTGAATAAAGGACTCGCGCTGAGCCTTTAGAACAGATTCCTTTTTCTTACCCATGGCGCGGCGCATCAAGTCCGCTTGACCAAGGGAGAAGCCGCCCATGGCGGATGCAATCTGCATAACCTGTTCTTGGTACAAGATTACCCCAAAGGTATCTTTCAAAATCGGTTCCAAGATAGGATGTAAATAGGTAACCTCTTTTTTTCCGTGACGGCGGTCGATAAAGTCCGCCACCATGCCAGACCCCAATGGGCCTGGACGGTACAAGGCTACCAATGGAATTAAGTCTTCAAAATGTTCAGGCTTAAGGTCCATAACGAGCTTTGTAATACCTTCCGATTCGAGTTGGAATACACCAGAGGTATCGCCCTTAGTGAGGATATCACAAGCTGCCTTGTCGTCTAGTGGGATAGCATCTAAATCGAGGTCGATACCACGATTAGCCTTGATGAGCTTTAAAGCATCCCCCATAACCGTTAAGGTACGGAGACCCAAGAAGTCCATCTTTAAGAGGCCTAATTCCTCGATGTTATCCTTATCGTACTGCGTTACAAAGCCTTCTTCGTTGGCATTTTGTACTGGTACGTGGTCATCTAGAGGGTCTGCGGAAATTACGACGCCCGCTGCATGAGTGGACGAATTACGCGCAATCCCTTCTAGCTTTTTACCAAAATCAAATAACTCTTTAACGTTTGGATCTGCTTCGTATAAAGCTTTTAACTCTTTACCTTGCAGTGCCTTATCTAAGGTAATCCCCAGTTCGTTGGGAATCATCTTAGCAATGCGGTTTACTTCCGCTAGAGGCAAGTCGAGCACACGACCTACGTCTCGAATAACGGCACGAGCCGCCTCTGTACCGAAGGTAATAATCTGAGATACACGAGCTTGGCCGTATTTTCGAGTTACATATTCGATGGCTTGACCACGCTTTTCATAGCAGAAGTCAATATCGATATCAGGCATGCTTACCCGCTCTGGATTTAAGAACCGTTCAAAGAGCAAGGCCTGTAATGCCAAGTAGATAGGCTACTACAGAACCGGCCGCCGAACCACGACCAGGGCCTACCAAGATGTCGTGTTCACGGGCATAACGTACATAGTCCCATACGATGAGGAAGTAATCCTCAAAGCCCATGGTACCAATAACATCTAACTCGTAATCGAGACGCTTTTGTAACTCTTCAGAGGTCTCCCCATAGAGGCGAGGAATTTCTCGTTCACATACCTTACGCAAATAGGTCTTAGACGTTTCCCCTTCTGGCACATCAAAGTGCGGCAAGTGATGTTCGTCAAAATTAAACTCTACATTGCAGCGGTCAGCAATTTTTAAGGTATTTTCGATGGCACCCGGAATATGTCCAAATAGCTCAGCCATCTCATCCCCAGATTTCAAGTAGAACTCATCATTAGGGAACTTTAAGCGGTCCACTTCGGCACGACGTCGGCCTGTAGAAATACATACCTTAATATCCTGCGCATCTGCATCCTCTTTTAAAACATAGTGGAAGTCATTAGATGCTACAATGCCAAGACCGTATTCTTTGCTGAGTTTAATGAGCTCCTCTTGGGCCTTTGCCTCCTCTGGCAAGCCATGATTTTGAATTTCTAAGAAGAAATTGTCCTTGCCGTACGTCTCAATATACCATTCAATGGAACGCTTGGCGCCTTCCATATTATCTTGCAAAATATACTGAGGAATCTCCCCCTGAATACACGCACTGAGGGCAATGATGCCCTTGCTGTATTGGCGCAATAAATCTCGGTCTGCACGTGGCTTATAATTAAAGCCTTCAGTAGAGGCTTTCGACACGATTTTTACGAGGTTTCGATAC
>URPT01000106.1 GCA_900549845.1 uncultured Veillonella sp.
CGTCATCAACAGCATTTGTACTTTCACGTTTTACTAAGCTTTTCTTTTTATCTAAATACACATGATTAACTGTACTATTAGCTTTCGCGGTATTTAATGCAACCGTATTACCAGATACGTGTACCTTGTCTGCCGCTAATAGTTGACTACCTTCCAGTTGTACTGTTTCAGAGGCTACAACAGAAACATTTTTACCTTCGATGCTACTACCAACAGATGATTGTGCTTTTACCAGATCATGAGACTGAGTCGTTTGAGAGTGTCCACCACCAGATTTACCTTTATCAAAACGATGTTCTTCAAGCTCATGTGTAGCATTCATTGCTTTCATCGTTACATTGCGACCTGCCGTCACATTTGCATTCATATCTGACGTGATGACACCTGCCTCCATAGATACATCTCGTCCTGCTACTACTGTTGTTTGACCAGCACCACCAATACGGCCTTGGTCTACACCCGTAATCGTTTCACGACGATTGTTGCTACTATTCCATTCAACTTTGCTATTACCGGCCTCATACTGTACGCCTTTATTAATTACATCGCGCCCCGCAGCAACCTTTGTGGAACCAGTTGCATTAGTTTGTATAATGGTGCCACCTTCATTAATAACGTCTTTCTTAGCATACACAGAGACTGTATCATTGCCCATAATAGTGCCTTGTGTATTACGAACTTCGTCATTTGCTGTAACCGTAGCCGTGTTACCTTTAATAAGACCATTATCATTGTGAATGGAATTACCAGTAAGAGTCACATCTTTCTCCGCTACAATACTACCGCTATTATGCATAGTATCAACAGATAGGTTAATAGATTGGGCCTGCAAATTAGCACCACCTTCTACTCGTTTTGTGTTTGGTGCTAAATATAAAGTAGGTACTAGCACAGTTTCAGTTTTGCCATTTGGTAATACAACAGACTTACTAACTAGGAGCACTACATCCTCTTTAAGATTCTTTTGCTCAGCCTCTGTTAAACCTCTACCTAATACAATAGATTGAGATTTGGTTACACTAATCCCTGCATCCATCAACTGGCGATATTGTTCTTCTGCTGAAAGACCAGATTGAAGTCTACTTTTACCGGTTTGACGCATAATCTCTTGCATAACAAGCTGTTGCTCATAATACCCGTCACCCAATCGTTTTTGTATATTCATAGGGTCTAATTTGAGGCGAGATAATACGTAATCAGAAGATAAGAAGTTACGACGATTTGTAAAATTTGGATCGGTTTCAATCACATAGGATGTGTTAGGATTCGTCGATAACTGACTCATACTATTTAACAGAGATGCATCTACTGTGGCATCACTCTTACTATTTTCTACATGACCGCCATATACGGCAACAGGTACATCTTTAGGGTTTACCTTGGTATTCTTATACTTAGCCTCACGAATATTGGTAGTATCCCACCCTTTTTTATGATGACGACTATAACTTGTAGCAGTGCCGTCTTCAGTAATATATTCATTACCTTTCGGGTTACTTTGTTCGTAATGACCTACGGTACCCGTAATATCTCCAACAGCGCTAATTTGACTCGCTTCATTCATCATATGATCTACATCCACATGTAAATTACCACCAGAAATAATTCGTCCAGGATTAGATGTATCTACTGTATCTTCCTCACGTGTACGATCATATTCATATTTAGTCCAACTATCATGATGTTTACCATTTATAGAAAGTTGGAGATTCTCAGAAGAGTGTACTACTACTTTATCTTTTGGAATTTCATCATCATGTCCATAAATTCGTTCTTCAGACAATTGATAACGCTTAATGCTGCCAGATGGAGCTACTTCGTTTTTGACATGCTCTTTGCCCTCTACAGCTACACGCTTAAGGGTAATACCACCATTTTTATTATCTACAGATTTCGCAAGTAAAGCTCCACCTTGACCAAACTCAATTGTTGATGCAGTATTTACTACACTATCCATTTTACCGGACACTGTACCTTTCTCATCCATCGTTTTACCAAGCTGTAATTTACCTTCTGCTTTGATTACACTACCATCTGTATTAACAATAGATTTTGTTGCTATAGACAAATCTTTTTGGGCAATCATAACAGGTGCTTCTTTAGTCGTAGCATTACCAGTTTGTATTACAGAATCAGTAGTAATCTTTGCTGTATCTACATAAAGTTTACCCTTATTCATCTGCTCTAGACTTTTAGTTGTAATATTGGCATCTGTAGCAGCTATCGTACCTGTATTTTGCAACTTGCCAGTACTATCTATGGTTAGTTTGTTTTGTGCAGATAATACGCCTTGGTTATTAACCCCAAAGCCGTCATTAGTACCCACTAAGTACATACTATTAGCATACATCCCACCAATAGCAGCTACATCAAGGCCGACTTGACTCGATTCACCAGTTTTGTGAGTATTTGTAACTTTACCAGTAGCATCTACGGAAATATCATTCTTACCCGTTACAACTTGAGCATCTTGGGCCCAAACTTTACCATTGAGCTTTACAGCCTCAGCAAGCATATCTGTACGTGCTGTTTTAGAGGCATTAAGACCTTTTTCACCAACTGTAATAGCACCTTTTTGTACATTATAGCCTGTAACACTACCATTATTAATCATTGGATTACCCGTTGTAAGTGTAGCGCTACTCGCATTAATAAATGTGCCATTATTAACTGAAATACCATTAGGGTTTGCAATGATAACATGCGCCTTATTACCTGCTACTTCAAGAGCACCATTCATAGAAGTAGAGCTTGTACCCGTTACTTCATTTAAAATCGTATTAGCCGTTGGGCCTACTAAATTAGGGTTTCCCATAATATAGCCTGCAAGCTCTGTATTTACAGGTCGATTCGCATTATTTAAAATAAGTCCCTTTTCGTCTACATTAAAAGCATTATATTGGTTATGTGATAACCCTTTATCATTAGGTGTATTAATATTAACGACAGTCATTCCATTACGAGCTTCTTCTATTTTTGGTCCTAATTTACCTTGATCAGGTACAACAGGATTAGCGAGGGCCATGGGAATCCATGGTGCAGAGTTAGTCGCTAACAACGCAGCAAAGATAGCCATTGCCGTCTGCTTTCTTATATTCATATTACTCTCCTTCTCTAGTACATACCATTCACCATTTAATTGTATAGCTGCACTAGATTACAACACTTAAAACTGATAGCTGCCTCTAAAGGCCCACACACGCGTATCTGTATCAAAACCTTCTGGTTTCTTAATTGGTGTTCCTAATGATACATCATAGTTTACATCGTCACCAACCATACCACGTACACCAACCACACCACCAATTAAGGTATTACCTAATTGAGTTTCTGTAGATGGCCCCCATACATGTCCAATATCTATCCCTACATATGGAGTAATTTGTTGTTTTCTAAATGGTAATGCCCATTCATTTTGTACATAATAGCCAGAGTCGCCTCTTAAGGTTTCTTCTCCACTAAAACCCCGTACAGAATAACGACCACCAATACTAAATTGATCGGTTCCGAATAGACGTTGATCTGTGAACTGGCTTCTAAAACGCATCGTATATGTACCTTGCTTATGTCCCATACGAACACCCGTTTGAACTTGACCTTCTAAGCCTGCCATTTTATATAGTGTAGTAGGATTATCTGATAAGCCTTCCCAACTCCGTACTTGAGCACCCAATCCATTAATACCTTGTCGGTAAAATAGATATACATCAGATACAGTATTGCCACTATATTGACGATGAGATAAACCAACTTCAACAGCTGTTGTATGTTGCTCTTGTACACCAAGCTCTACATCATCTAAATAATTATGACGCTCCTTATGAATGACTTTAGCTACAGCCGAAGTCTTAGAGCGACTGGTTCTATTTAATACTTGCTCTACTGCAAATTCTGTACCTTGCGTAGTCCCAGAAGAACGAAACGCATTAGGCATGAATACTAATTGATTATAACTATACTTATATGTCGAAAGACGATATCTACGGTTCCCATCAGGAACAGAATAGCTAACCGCATATTGTTTTGATCCATGTCCATCATCATGATGACTGATATCTTTTGTAAAGCTAGTAGTTAATACGTCATTGAGTCCTGCCAGTTGACTAAAAGATAAAAATACAGCTCCTTGATACGTCCCTGTTGATTTATTCCCAGAATTATCTAACATCAAAGATCCGTGTACAAAACCTTTTTGCTCAACTGTAAGCTTAACAATAGAATGTAATGGTTTTGTACCTGGCTCTATAGTCATCTTAATATCTTGACCTGGTACATTACGCATTTGGTCAATCCCTTGCTCAAGAGCTTGTCGACGTAATACATAACCTGGTCTTACAGGAAAGGCACTACGCCAATTGGTACGTGCTTTAGGATTTGTAAGAACAATATCCTCTACATAGCCAGGCATAATCTCAAAAGTGAGTGTACCAGACTGTAAATCTTGATTTGGCACAACTACTTGACTCGTAATGTACCCATCAGATAACAGTTGCTCTTGTAATTCCTTTTGTAAAAACTGAATGCCCTCTGTTCCAATGCGATTATGATTATATAGCTGCAATCGATTTTTATATTTTTGAAGTACTGGTTCTGAGGAAGTCACCACAATATGCTCTATTGCAAACGATGTACTTTCCTTAGGTAATGACTTCATTGGTGCTTTATCTAAACCTGTATAACCAGATTCTGAACGCGGCAAAGCGGCCCCAGTCATGGGTGCTTCTGCACGTTGGCGTAAGGAAGCATCAGCTCGGGCCGCTTCTTGTTGTATAAATGGGTTTGATACTTCTGCCGCAAAACTAGGCATAGTACCGAATGTGGTCAGCAAGCCAACACAACCTGCTGCAATACATACAACTCTCATTAATTCCTCTCCTTTCATTATAAGGTAAAT
The DNA here is from genome assembly GCA_900549845.1 of uncultured Veillonella sp. Lineage (GTDB taxonomy): Bacteria > Bacillota > Negativicutes > Veillonellales > Veillonellaceae > Veillonella. The sequence continues at coordinate 4,895 of URPT01000106.1, forward strand.
TATATATTAAATTATCTTCTTTTTGCAATAAAATATTAAATATTTTAATCCTTTGTTTATATTTTAAATGCTATAATATTGTTAGATAATTTATATACTATTCAGAAGAGGAGATATTCCATTTGGACTTAACATTTTTTTCAAATGTAATTACGCCAATATTACATTTGGACACAACATTTTTTATAAATGTAATCACGCCAATATTACAACTTCTTTTTGGAGGCTTAGTAGTTTATTACCTAAATAGAATTGACCAAAAACAAAAAGATACTATTAAATTAGGAAATTATGCAAAACAACTATATTATGCAATAACCCCAACTGCAATTGCACTCAGAACTTTATTATCAAATACTAAATTAGCACAAGAATATATGCAAAAAGGTTTAACACCTAATTTAATTCAAAAATGTGAAGAGCACCAGCTATTAAGCTTAACTTACATCGACACAACTTTAAAAAATGAAGATAGTCAATTATGGAAAAAACTAGATAATCATTTTATTTCTCTACCTATCTTAGAATATGAATTACTTTTTAAATACTTTACAGTATCCAGATTTTCGATCAATGCGTTACTAACTAATAATCTTAATTTAGAGAATAAGCAGGTACAAGCCGTTTTAAAGCAAGGCTTAATGTATACTGATTGTGTAACAGCATATTTAAACTACCTTACAGAAGAAAGTAATAAAAAATATTGTCAATATTTACCTTTGCCAAAACCTTTTAAGTTTAGAAATAAATATAAAGAT
>URPT01000107.1 GCA_900549845.1 uncultured Veillonella sp.
GTCATACTCGCATGACCTAAACGTCTTGCAACACTTGCAATTGACACTCCTGCGAAGAGCAATAACGATGCATGTGTATGTCGTAAACCATGAATCGATATGACTGGTATTTCTAATTTTTTACAATGCCGTTCTAATACACCATTTATTGTTGAATTGAATACACGACCTTTTATGAATATAGGCTTATCTTCAGGTAATCCTTTAATCAGTTCTGAAAACTTTATAATAGTTTGCCAATCAAGCTGTATTTTTCTTACTGATGATTTATTCTTTGTTGGTAAGAATCCTCCAGCACCTTTATAATCCCACGTCTTATCGACAATCAATGATTGATGTGAGAAGTCAAAATCTTTTGGAGTTAATGCTAAAGCTTCTGAAAATCTCATTCCAGTTTTTGCAATTATCAATATCAACCAATCCCAATTAATTTCTGACGTCAATTTCAAATTTACTAACAATGTATGTAATTCAAACTGATTCAGATATTTAATCTTCTTAATTCTCGGTGTCCGGCCTTTTATAATAGCCTTTCGAGTTGGATCCCTATCAATTAAACCTTCATCCACTGCATCTAATACAGCTGCTTTTATTTGATGATGAAAGTCCATCGTTGTTTGTCGCTCATGAAACTCCGCATAGTCATTTAATAGTTGTTGATATGAGATCCTATTTAATTGTGATAGCCTAAGTTCAGGGACTAATCGCTTTAGCCATAGTAGTGTTATCTCATATTTTCGCATTGTTACATCACGAATAGCACCTTCTTTATATATATGTATCCATTTTTCATAATAAATATAAAATAGTTCAGACTTTTCCTCTATTGTTAACATAGTTTTACCCCACCATTTACGCTGTTCCCACATAGAAATGGCTCTTGCTGATGAAGGGTAATCATTTTAGCAATATTCTGAAATAAACTACCAATTCTTTCTTGTTCATCCAGATTTTTGGGATATTCAATCATTGTATCTTTCAAAGCAGACTTAGATATCGAACTAACCTTTATCCCCTGAACTAATGGTCTAAGCTGCATTCTATAAGAATTCGAGTTTAAAAAATTACCTAAATAACCTTTACCAAATGGAATTAATGGCCTACAAGGAATTGTATGTAAACCACTTAGAATAAATGGAGCATTTACATTCTGCAACTCAATTGCTTTACCAACAGTATCATCCTCAGCGGTATCCGAAAAGATGATATCTCCATCTCGGAGTAATGATTTACTAAATTTAGATAAATCAAACTCAGAATTAATATAAGGTATATCTTTACTAGATCCGTCTAGTATCTCATCAAATTTAACAAGGATATCACCATAATGAATATTCTTTACATTAGGATTTTTATAATTTAATGAGTCTCTAGACAAAGTATTATTTTGTAGGTATTCAAATATTTCACCCAACTTACGCTGTTCCCAAGCATCAGTAAATCCAGGAAAACGAAGCTCTGGATATCGCTCTCCATCTCTCGGAAAAAGCTTCTGAAGCAATGCTTTTTTCTTTAAAAGTAACATTTCCAATTTATGTTGATAGAGACCTAAAAGCTGATCAAATTTATACAGTAAATCACTAATTTTAATTTGTTCATCCTTAGCCGGTATATTTACTGTTTGCAATAATAATGACTCAACATTTACAGATTGTCGTTCATAAACAGTACCTTGTTGATATCGTAGAGCTCTATTAATAAAACATTTACTTGTCAATATATATTCAATAAACTTTGGAAAAACTATATTTGTCTGCACCTCTAACGTAACATATATCGGTGAAAACACTGCATTCCCATATTTATTTCTAGCTATTGCTCCAAACTTAAGATTTGCAGGATTATAAACAATATCATCCACTAAAGTCATTTTATACTTTTTACTAGCTTTATTACCTACTACTAATGCTTCCCTATCATATCGCTCAGTTTTTGGAGTTACTCCTGACTCTACAGTAAAAGATACCAAAGGATATTTCTCACTTTGAGTACATAATACCGACCGCTCAACAAGCAAATCAGCTAATCTATATTCTTTCCATAACCTGTTACAGTTAGGAAATCGTAGCTTTGGAACTTTTCGTTTTTCCTTATTCATCGCAATCCCTCTTTTCTTTTACCATACTAACACTACCTTTCATTAACATAGGAATCTGCAAATTTATATAATGCAGCTACTAGCTCATTGCCATATGTAATCTTATTAAGTGCAGCCACGTCTTTATCTTGTGCCTTAGCTTGATATTCTTTACGAGCATCTTTCTTCAGTTGACTAATACGTCCAGTACTATCAAGATCTTGTTTACCTGCAGTATGTCGGCCAAATAATTCCAAAATTTCATCATTACTAATAACATCAATGATGCCCCATTTTAAACGGAAGTCAAAGATATTATCTTTTACAATAATAGTATTAGCATCATGTATAATATCCAAACTAGATTTCAATTGAACGGGATACGTTACTTGATGACCTTTAGGAGGATAGTTACCACTATAAATCGCATCAGCAGCATTATTAATTTGTTTTGCATATTGACGGTCTTTCAATGCCATAGCAAAATCACTAATCTTATCTCGATAGTCAGCAGCTACATCCATACGGTCCTCATGCACTGCATTCATTAATGCTTCTACCAATTCAGTTAGATAATCATAATTAACACTAACATCTTTTACATGAATCATACGTAACTCAATTTGTGCTACAGGAACATCATGTATTTGTGCAATCCGTTCTTTCAAATCGTTATATAAAGATGTTGTTAGCATTTCCTCTTGTTCAGGTGTCATGCCAAGTAGTGTAACAAGTTCATCTGGATTATCATAGTCAAAGCCAACATCCTCACCATTAACTGTTTCTGGATCATATTGTTTTAATTTAGACATCCCGGAACTATAGGTCTTCATGAGATTAAACATTTCTTCTTGCTTAGCTTCACTTGCCGGTACTTCTGTGAAAGTATCGGTAATATCTGCTAATTGGTCTACTACATGTTTGACCTCATTAAATTGTTCTTTGAAAGATTTTGCTAACACACCAGCAGCTACTAACTCTTTAGTATCTACCAAAGTTTCTTGTACATCAGCGGAAGCTTTATTAGCATAAATACTCAAAGCCCGATTCATAAGTTCTTCGTTCTTAGCTGGCCATCTATAATTAACAATACGTCCCCATGGTTTACCTTGATTATCAGCAATACGGTTTGTTCTGGAGTAAGCCTGAATCAACAACGCATCCTTTAATGTACGGTCTACATATAACGTATTCATTTTAGGTGCATCAAAACCAGTTAATAGTTGGTCTACAACAATAACAATATCTAAATATTGCCCATCTTCCGCAGTACGATTTAATCGTGTTGTCAAATCTTGTGTATACCCAGATACATCATCTAGACCAAACTTTCTACCAAACATCTTATTATAATGATTCATAGCTCGTAATAAGCCATCATTAGTCGTTAATTGGTTATCACTATTATTTGTGCTTATGCTAAACGTAACGCCAACCTTCAGAGTAGGTAAGCCTTGTTCGGCTCGTTCTTGATTAACACGTTCAAACTCGTCAAAATACATCAGTGCCATTGGCGTACTTGGACGATTACCACCTACATGAGTAGTAAGCATAGCGTTATAAGCACCATCATTAGAACGATTACGCCAGTTCTTGAAGATATCTTCTACAACTAATCGCACATGATTAGGATTGTTATCATAGAAACTAGGTTCAATCATATCATCCATGTCATTATCAGTAAGATTAGCGATTTTACGTTCAATATCAGCATCATTCCAATCAGGATATTGTGCCTTATAAAATTTAGGTAAGTATTCTTGTTTCATTTGATCTTCTGCAATAGTCGTTTCAAAATCCACCTTGAACCCTAATACATTTTTATCGGCAATGGCTTCACGAATTGTATAAGCATGGAGTAATTTACCAAATACTTCATGAGTTTTAGTACCTTTTTTACCAACAACCTCATCAAACATTGGGGTTCCTGTATAACCTACCCATGCGGCGCCTTTAAATACCTTTTGTAATTCTTCGAAGCTTTCACCTCCAGTCGAACGATGAGCCTCATCGACGATGAACACAAATTTTTTCTTAGGTATCACAAAATTTTTACGTTTAATAAGAGTATTTAGCTTTTGTACAGATGTAACAATAATTCCGTAACCACTTTTGTTCAATTTACGCTCTAAGGCATCTGTATTTAACGTACCACTTACATTGTTATTCTCTTTACCCCCATCATCAATAGAGCCTTCAGGGTCATACGCTTTATAATTATCTTCGGTTTGTTTTGTTAAAGCAATACGATCTACGACAAAGATAACTTTATCTACATTAGGCATGCGACTAGCTAGCCATGCAGTTTTGAAACTAGTAATAGTCTTACCAGAACCAGTGGTATGCCAAACATAGCCTAATTTATTAATAGGCAAATCAAAGTCAGCTCGTTTTAATTCATTTAAAACTGCTTTCGTAGCATATACCTGATATGGGCGCATGACCTTAAGCATCTGTTTATTCTTGGTACCATCAAGAATAGTAAATAATGTAGACATTTGATGCGCCATAGGTATGCTAAGGAACATATCTGCAAAGGTAGTCCAATTACGAACAACCTTGTTATCATTAGGATTTTGCCATTCAAAAGCAAAATCTTTATTAAACAAATCGGCCGTAGTATTCGCCATATATTTAATTCGATTTGGAGTCATTGCGACTAGAATTTGAACTGTTGAGAAAATATCACTATACTGTTTTTCCTGAATATATTGATGCATTTGATTTAATGCCTCATCTACAGAATGTTTTACAGATTTTTCCTCAATTTGGATAATTGGCAAGCCATTAATAAGTAGTGTTGTATCAAAACGACGTTCTGGGCGACCTGCAATTTGTGGTTCTCTCTTAACTTGGCTAACCACTTGGTAAACAGTATTACCTGCCCCAATTTGTTTTTGATCAAATACTGTTAAAAATACATGGCGGCCATCATCTAGGTCTACCTCTACTTGGGATACACCATTGATACCATATAGGAACTGTCCTGCTTGATATGGAGTGTATAGTTCATTAATTACCTTTTGAACTTGTTTAAATTCTGTATCACTTAATGGTTGCGTCAATTGATTTTGATTTAATTGATATAAAATCTTGCGGAAGTTATCCCAAAGAGCCTCTGTTGTTTTTATAGTTGGCTCATACTTCCAAAGTTTACTTTTATAAACCTTCATATTACCATAAGCATCCATTATATCGCCTGTTTGTTTAATATTAGATGTATTAGTAACAATCCCAGTTGATAACTGCTCAATTAATTTATTTTCAAATTCTAGCTCTGTCATATTAGTTTACTCCCTGTAAGATGGTAATTGCTTTCCGATATGTATTATCTGCCATACGTTGTTTTAATGCTTTCAAACGTAATTGTTTAAAGTAAATCTCTCCTATTATACGTTGAGTTTCAATGGATGGTAATTTAGGTAACTGTATATCTTTTAACAAACTAAGACTATATCGTACAACCTGACTCCCTTGTAAGTTCTGTTTAAACTGTTTTTTAATTTTAGGATTTTCATTAATCAAATAAGCCATAAACTTTTTATCTATTGGTGTATTTAAAGACTCCATTCGAA
>URPT01000108.1 GCA_900549845.1 uncultured Veillonella sp.
CAACTTGAAGGCAGTCAAGTATTAGCGGCAGACACAGTACAAGTATCTGGTAATACCGTTGCATTAAATACAGCGAAGGCAGATAGTACAGTCAATCACGTATACCTAGACAAAAAGAAAAGTTTATTAAAACGTGAAAGTACCAATACGGTGGACGATGTAACTACTACGTCTGTAACAGGTTCTACGGTAAGTGGTAAAACTGTAACGATTACTAGTGCTCAAGATGTAACTGGTCAATCTGCTCAAATTATGGGCGAAAATACCGTATCCATTGTCGCAGGTGGTAAGGTAGAATTGGGCGCAGATAAAGACCTTACTGATGGTTCCAGTGTGTATCGTCATAAAAAATCAGGCTTGCTTGGTGGTGCAGGTATTGGTTTCTCTATTGGTAAAGAAAAACACAATATTGATGAAGCAAACCATGAAGAGTCTACTGTACGAAATACACTTGCTAGTACCAAGGGTACTGTTACTGTTAAGGCAAATGATACAGTTCATCTTACAAGCGTAGATATTGTTGCTAAAGAAGGTGCTGTGTTAGATGGCTCTGCTGTTACATTAGATGGTAACGTGGATCATAACCACATGACATATGATGAACGCTACAAAAAAACTGGTCTTACCGTATCCTTAGGTGGTGCAATAGCAAATACACTTACAAATACTACGCGCACTATAAAACAAGCTGGTGGCCGTGATGACAAACGGTTAGCCGCACTTGAACTCAATGAAGCGCGTAAACAATTGCAAGATGGATATGAAGCAGTAGATGCAGCTTTACATGGAGAAAAAATACGCGATGCCGTAACAGGTAAAGTTGATAAAGTAGACGGTAAAGCTAAACGAGGTGCTAAAAATATTGATGATGCTATTAACTTATCTGTAAGTATTGGTAGCACTTCTAGAAAACAAGGGCAAGTAGTAGATACAAATACATATCAAGGCGGGACTCTTGTTAGTGATAGTGAAGTACAAATTAAGGCTCGTGATGCTCAGCAAAGTGGTATCGGTTTAACAGGTGAAACAGTAGAGGCTAAAAAATTAGTATTAGATAGCGCTAGTGATATTAATCTTGAGGCTGGTAAGAATACTGTAGATGTTAATAATGCTTATAAAAGCTCTGGATGGAGCGTTGGTGCTGGTATTAGTTTAACTGGTGGTGGCCTTCTAGACATTAATGCAAGTGGTCATATGGCTCGTCAAAATGGGGATACCCATCAAGAAAGTTATGTGCCTACTAAGATTAAAGCAGCTCAATTAGCACAGCTTAAAGCAAAACGTGACACAAATATTATTGGTTCTACCGTATCTGGCAAGAAGGTAGACGTAGACACAGGCCGTGATTTACATATTCAAAGCTTACAAGATGTAGATAACTTTAAAGAACATAGTAAGTCCGCTGGTTTCTCTGTATCCTCGAAACCTAATTTCAAAAATCCAACTGGTAGTATAAATGCTAGTGTAGGACGAATAGATAGCAAATGGAAGAGCGTAACAGAACAAGCCGGTATTTATGCTGGAGAAGAGGGCTACAACATTAATGCAGGTAATAATACTACATTAGAGGGTGCTGTCATTAAAAGTGATGCTCCAAAAGCTAAGAATAAGTTGACTACCAAATCTCTAGAGATGAAGGACATCAAAAACGAAGCTGAGTATACATATAGCAACAATGGTATCGGCTATAACTACTATGGCAGTAAAAAGAAACTCGAAGAGATGAAGACCAAGGATAAAAAAGGCTATGATAAGATTTATAATAATATCGGTCTAGTTCCAAACTTAGGTGTAGGATCTAAAGGTAAAGCAAGCTCTACTACTCAATCTGCTATCTCTGATGGTATACTAACTGTAGATGGTAAAGAAATTGATACTAAAACTATCAATACCAATACCGAAAATACATTACATCAACTAGATAAGATTTTCGATAAAAAGAAAATTGAAGAACGCCAAGAATTAGCGCGTCTATTCTCTAAAAATGCATTTGAACAATTACATAACTGGCAACCAACAACTAAAGATGGAAAAATTGCTAAATCTATTGCACATGGCATCATAGGTGAAGTAGCAGCGCGTATGGCTGGTAATTCACCTGGTAGTGGGTTTAAAGCTACTATGACTAATGAGATGTTAATCAGTGAAATTAATAAAGTGGCTAAACATGATCCAGCTGTAGCACAATGGTTGAGTGCTGCCGTTGGTGGTGTGGTTAATAAGGCTAGTGGGGAAAATGCAAATGCTGGCTCGGCAGTTGCATCTTATGCTACAAAGTGGAATGAAGACCTTGTTTGGAATTCAGGAGTCTCAAATACTATATCCTCTTTAGCTTCAGTTGGTAAAGGTGCTTATGGTCTAGCAAAGAATGCATCACCAGTTTTAATTGCTGGAAATTTAGTAAGTACTCCACTTGTAACTGGTACGGGCGAGCCTACTACTTATGATGAAAATACAATGGCTAATATTCCTGGCACTGCATTTTATAGAAGTAGTATAAGTGCCCCTGTTGGATCTGGTGAAGTGTTAGTGGCAAGTACTGAAACTGACGTTGGGACTGTATATAATGGGCCATGGGTTAAAACTGAAACTTATCCTGGAACTTCGTTAAAGGTTCAGTTAGATTATAATTTAGATAGTGGTTTTCAGCCAATTAATGTGTATCATTCACCAGATGGAAATACTTATCAAGATAATGGAAAACATGATGTAATTAACCGAAGATTTTTTGATGGTATTAGCATTCCAGGAAGTACTATTTACACAGGACGATTTATAGGTACAGATGGTACTGATAATTGGATTGCAAGTCAAGATAAATTTAAAGACCCTTATATTCATATTGTCAACATTAATAGTGGTGAAACTGCAATATTACCATATACTAAAGGTGATATTAGTATAATTGATGACCCAACGGATTCTATAATAAGAAATCCAAATACAGGTAGACTAGAATCTATTAAAACGGGATTGCCAGTTAGTGTTAATGTTGCAGACCAATTTAAAACAAAATTTAATCCAATTAGTGAATCATTTGAATCTTCAAGTATAACCGTATTAGAGGCGAATAAGTATCAAGATAAAAGTAAAGCAGATACACTACTTAAGGATAATATAGAAAAAGGGATAGATAAATTAAATAAAAAATCTCCGAAACCATCAAAAGATGATTTAGCTAAAATTGGTATTGGTGTAACCGTATTAGATAAGGCAAAGAATCAGATTAAAGAAATCTTTTCATCATTAAAAGAGTTAAAAAATTTACCTGAAGGGTATAAGATGCTTGAACGAAACTTTATTAAGATGAAAAATGATTCTTTAGGCGAACAATTAAGAGATGAAGTTGGAGGTAGTTGGAGAAAAGTTTATGAAGAAGGGATTGATATTAATGGTAGATTGATAAAAATTCATTACTTCATTAATGATGCCGGTAAAATTTTTAATCCTAAGATTACGCAGATTGATGAGCTTAAGAATTTAAACATTCCATTACGATAAAGGTAGAAATTATGAACATAACTATTAGTGAAAGAAGAAATATTGAGTTTTATTTTTTATTGATTGCTCTAGGTGCATTACAGGCTTATAGATATAATTGTATTGATTTAGATACATTAGAATCATTAATCTATCGAATGAAGATGTTGCGTATTATTGATAAGAATAATTTATCTTCGGAATTAGAAGAAATTGTTTTACGTGGTATGGGACTAGAAGATGTTGAAGCATGGGTTAAAGGTATTTTTCCAAGTATGTTATTAGTTGATACGATAGATGCCATTGATATAGATTGTAAGACTTTGTTGATGGATCCTAAATATTATTCTTGTTTTACTGATTTTAAATTGTTTGAATCTATAGCTGATGCTGACTTGAGTTTAGAAATTGATTATGTTTCATTAGTAAACTTTGAGTTTAATATGATGATATTTCTGTTAGGATTTACATTATTACTAAGAGAAATTGATGATGAGCTTACTCAGGTACTATTATCATTTAAGGATAATGTTTTGAGTAAAATTAAAAATCTAGGCTATAAATATTCTGAGTCATTTAAAGATGCTATTGAACTTTTTGATTTAATTGATTTCCATGAGAATAGATTTAATCCTAAACGTCAACAGTTACTTTTGAAGAAAATTAGTATTAAACTAAGAGTGTATTTTGTCTCTGCTACTAAGGAGAAGATTGAGGCTGATATCGATTTCTATAAATCAGATGGTTTACTGTATTATGTAGAAGCAAAATAAAATATCTTTATTTAAATTAGTAAATTAACTAAATTAAATCCAAGTATCCTAATAAGCTATATTATGTATTTTATTACATAATATAGCTTATTTTATGTAGCGTTTGTTTTAGAGAATCTATAATATAAAAATAAGACTACTATATTGAGCAAATGCATATTTAAAGGTATGAGGTGCTAGAATTTTTTATTATATAATACTAAAAATTAGTGTTGCTTAAAATCTAAGTAGTTCTATTAAAATTACCAGAATTTTACGATTTTATGAGTGTTTTATGATAAAATAAAAGGTATGAATACTTCAACAACTAGGTCTATTACCTATAATGGCGACAGAATTGAATATGAGTTAACCATCAAGCGTGTGAAGAATATGAACATGCGCATTACAAAGGATGGCGTGATCCATGTGTCAGCGAATGCCTATGTGCCGGATTATAGGGTGGACAAGTTTGTCATCGAGAATATGCCCTTCATTGAGCGGGCTCGTTATAAGATTGATGCATTGAATGCCAAGCGCGTCGATGCGTTACAGTATGTGAATGGTGAAAGCTTATCAATCCTCGGTATTCCCGTTACGTTGCGCCTCGTTGAGCAGGATGGAAAGCCTCATATCGGATTTGACGGAAAAGCCATTCTTACCATGGTTGTACCTCGTGGTACGACCTATGAAGCGAAGCATAAATTAATGCAAAGTTATTGGCGTAATTTAGGGGAGAAGGTCTTTGTCCATTGGGCAAAGGTTGTGTATCAACGCTACCACAAGCAAGGTATTGATGTGCCTATGCCAACTATAAAACAGCAGCGTATGAAGAGCCGTTGGGGTTCTTGTACGCCAGCAAAGCAGCTCATCAAGATGAACACCCGTTTATTAGAGGGGCCACAGGCGTATATTGAGTACGTTATGGTTCATGAGTTTGCCCATTTTAAATATTTAGACCATTCCAAGAACTTTCACAATCTAGTGGCACAGTTTTTGCCAGATTGGAAGGCTCGTAAGAAGTCATTGAACGTGTATTTTGCTCATCGCCCTTAAAGGAGGTGTACCATGCAGCCATTTGTACATTTACATAGTCATACAGAGTTTAGTTTGCTGGACGGCATCAGTCGTTTGCCTGACATGGTACGTCGTGCGAAGGAGTTAAATCAGCCCGCCCTTGCCATTACAGATCACGGCAATATGTACGCAGCCATTTATTTCTATAAAGAGTGTATAGCCCAAGGCGTTAAGCCTATTATCGGTTGTGAAGTATATGTAACGGAACACAGCCGATTTGATCGTCCTGAAGGGCGTAGCCGTGAACGATTAAAACATCTCATCCTATTGGCTGAGACCATGGAAGGGTATCGTAATCTCGTTAAA
>URPT01000109.1 GCA_900549845.1 uncultured Veillonella sp.
GCGCGCAGGGATTGTGCATCGTTTAGATAAAGATACATCTGGCGTTATGATGGCTGCTAAGAATGATGCAGCCCATATAGGTTTAGCTGAGCAGGTAAAAGAACATTCTGCTAAACGGACGTATTTAGCATTAGTACAAGGTAATATTGTAGAAGAAAAGGGTACTATTAAAGCTCCTATTGGAAGACATCCTAAGGATCGTATGAAAATGGCTGTTGTCTTTGAAAATAGTAAGGATGCAGTCACTCACTTTAACGTGGTTGAACGATTTGGTCATCAAACCTTGGTTGAATGTAATTTAGAGACTGGGCGCACACATCAAATTCGTGTACATTTTGCTCATATTGGACATCCTGTTGTTAATGATCCGTTCTATGGTTACCGTCGTATGGATTTTCCTATTGAAGGACAGGCATTGCACTCTAAATCTTTAGATGTAAAACATCCTATTACAGGTGAAAGTATGCATTTTGAGGCGCCTCTTCCAGATGACTTCAAAGCATGTATAGAGTTTGCTAAAATATATCGAGAAGATAAGCGTAAATAAACGAAAAAATGAAAAGAAATCAAACGAAATGTAAAGAAACGTAGACAAACGTAGACAAACGTAAATACATGCAAATGAAATAACTGCCTTATATTGTGGTTTACTAAATAATCTTCTAACTATATTTGTAAAGGGGCATAGAGAACTCTGTGCTATAAGGGCGTATATATGGAAAAGAAACGCTTATTGATGGATCAAGATGCTATTATGCGCGCGATTCGTCGTATTAGTCACGAAATCCTAGAACGTAATAAAGGCTTATCCAATGCTCTCATTGTAGGTATTGAACGACGTGGTGTTATTTTAGCAAAACGTTTACAAGCTGAAATTGAGCGCATTGAAGGTATCCATATTGAATGCGAATCTTTGAATGTGGCTATGTATCGCGATGATCGTGATGCTCGTCAAAAAGAGGGCGAACCATGTACGATTGATACAACAGAGAAAACAATTATCCTCGTTGATGATGTGCTTTATACAGGACGCACCATTCGTGCAGCTTTAAATGCATTGATGACATCTGGTAGACCTAAATCTATTCAATTAGCAGTACTCGTGGACCGTGGTCATCGTGAATTGCCGATTCGCGCAGACTATGTAGGTAAAAATATTCCTACATCACATCTTGAAAGTGTACGGGTTGCCGTAGAAGACTTAGATGGTGAAGAAGGGGTTACAATACAGGAATAATCTGTATTGTAACCCCTTTTTTGCTTAAATTAAAATTATACTTTTTATTTGATATATTGCGGTGTATAGGTATAGTCTGTATGCCCTATACGTTTACCTTTATTATGGAAACATAAGACTTGTATATCTGTAGCTATTGTATCGATATGGTGCATAGATTTTCCAAGATTGTTGAGTTGAGCAGGTGCTTTAGCCCATTTCTGAATGACTGGAATATCATGTTCGGTTCGAAGCCATTGGCGACCTCTATCATTAAAGGCTAGTAATCTAGCGTATTGAGGGCCTTCATCCATAGCGCTGTTCATCAAGTCTTTTGTAATTCCTAAGGTGAGGTATGTACCCATTCGTTGTAATCGTGCATAAGTATAGCGTTTCGATTTTATTTGATTGATAGCAGCATCCCATGTTGGTTGTTGTGCTGCTTTTAACCATAAGTGCTCGATACCTTCTGTGAAATCGACGAATCGTTCTAATTCACTTGCCGAAATGCGGCGACTCAACATATGAACCATATCATGGTATCGACTGTAATCGACATAGTCACCAGTTGTGATTCTATGAGTCATATCATCTAGAATCGGTGTTGGGATAGCAACTTGAAGTGCTGAATACATATCTAAAGGAGTAGCCGTTGTGATGAGTTGCCGCAATGCTGTACCTGATGGCAACTCTTGATTGATAGTTTGGTTATGGTGATCAGAGGTACGCTGAATAGGAATATACGCTAAATCTGGGTGATATTTTAATCCAGCTCGTATATATTCTAGCCCTAATAAGGCATTAGGTGTGCTAAGCATTTCAGAGCCTAAGGCTTTACGGAAGGCCGTTCCATAGGACATTCCTTCATTTAAATAATTTCGTAACTCATTTTGGGTACTTTCACAATCCATACGTTTGGCTATACCTATGAGCGTATTTAGATTAGTAGTTTCAGAACCAAAGGAGAGGGTATCAATAGAGAGTGCTTTCACCATACGGATGGCGCCAGTTCCAAATAGTTGCGCGCTGCCTAAGGAATAGAGTGTAGGGAGTTCGATAACAACATCTGCACCGCCAAGAATGGCCCAACGAGCACGATCGAACTTTGAGAATAGGGCCGGCTCACCACGTTGTACAAAGGAGCCACTCATAATACAGATGCGCAATGCATCAGGGCATTTTGAAGCTAACGTATGTAGTTGGTGTGCATGTCCATTGTGAAATGGATTGTATTCGCAAATAATACCGATGGTTTTCATAGTGACTCCTTTCATTAGTGTTAGTGTAACAAAGCATAGAGGTACTGTAAATAAATTTTGAACTTAAGAGGGGATATGGTGAAGAAATAGACGTAAAAATGTACGTAAAACTAAAGTTTATTGTAGATTTTATTTGTTCTATAGGCTATAATTAACTGTAAATGCTGAATTGATGTGAGGTATATGATGAAACAAAATTGGAAACGTACATTACAAGGGGCTCTGCTCGGTGCTGCGCTACTAGCAATGGCGGGATGTGGCTCTACAAATGTAATGGATACATATAGTTTTGGCCATCAAGTTATCCGTGCTGGTCAATCTGAAATTACCATTGCTTTGCCTTATGAAATGGGTAAAAGTACAAAAAATATGTCTGATGATGGGTATCCTATTGATATTTATGGTTCTGTTACAGAACATATGGTAATTGAGGTTGAAGCTTTGCGTGCTGGTGAAAATAAACCATTACCAACGGTAGATGAGTATGTTAACCGCAGCAAATCTGAGTTTACTAAAATCGGCGGTACCATCAAAGAAGAGTCTGTAGCTTTAGAAGGCGCGTCTGCTAAAAAGCTTGATGTGACCTATACGACTCAAGGGCAAACATTTAGATTTTCTCAATACGTATTCTTAGATCATGGCGTATTGTGGAATATAGTCTACCAATATCCTGAAAAGGATCAGGTAGGTGCTGATATCAGCAAAGAAATTCAAAACAAGATTCAAGTTACACAACAGAAAGAGGGTTAATCGATGAACGTATTAGTAGTTAACTGCGGTAGTTCTTCCTTGAAGTATCAATTACTTGATATGACAACTGAAACAGAATTGGCAAAAGGTCTTTTTGAGAAGATTGGTGATCAAGATGCTATCTTCACTCATAAACGTCCTAACGCTGACAAATTAGAACGCGTTGAACCAATTTTGAACCATAAAGAAGCTCTTCGCATTTTGCTTGATATTTTAGTTGATGCTGAATATGGTGTAATTAAGTCCATGGACGAAATCGACGCTGTTGGTCACCGTGTAGTACATGGCGGTGAAAAATTCGCTGACTCCGTATTGATCACTCCAGCTGTTATGGAAGCATTAGAAGAATGCTGCGCATTGGCTCCATTACATAACCCACCAAACATTCAAGGTATCGAAGCTTGCCAAGCTATCATGCCAAACGTACCACAAGTAGCTGTATTCGATACTGCATTCCACCAAACAATGCCTAAAGAAGCTTATATGTATGCGCTTCCTTACGAATACTATGAAGACTATGGTATCCGTCGTTATGGTTTCCATGGTACATCCCATAAATATGTTGCACAACGTTGCGCTGAATTGATGGGTAAACACATGTCTGACCTTCGTATCATCACATGTCACTTGGGTAATGGTTCTTCCGTTTCCGCTATCAAAGGTGGTCGTTCCATCGATACAACAATGGGCTTCACTCCATTGTCTGGTTTGATCATGGGTACTCGTACTGGTGATATTGACCCAGCTATTGTTCCATTCTTGATGAATAAAACTGGCATGAACTACGAAGAAGTAGACACTGTAATGAACAAAAAATCCGGTGTACTTGGTATTTCCGGCGTGTCCAATGACTTCCGTGTTATCGAAGAAGCAGCAGCTAATGGTAACAAACGTGCTCAATTAGCATTGAATATGTTCCATTACAAAGTTCGCCGTGTAATTGGTGCATTTGCAGCAGTTATGGGTGGTGTTGACGCTATCGTATTCACAGCTGGTATCGGTGAAAACGGTATCGGTAACCGTGATGCAATCTGCAACGGTTTAGAATACTTGGGTACTCGCATTGACTCTGAACGCAATAATATCCGCGGTAAAGAACAAGAAATCAGTGCTGAAGGCTCTAAAGTTAAAATCTTCGTAATCCCTACAAACGAAGAAATCATGATTGCTCGCGATACTCAACGTATTACAGCATCCTTGAAAAAATAATATAGTTCGTATCTGAACTAGGTGACTAATAGAGTCATAAAACCCCGTCTATATCTTAGGTATAGACGGGGTTTTTGTAGTTTTTATACCTAGAATACCTTATAATAGAATGTATAGTTATAAAGTAGTAGTTCTTTTAAAGGGGTAACACATGACAGTATTATATGAAGAAAAATCTCAACGTGCTAAAAGTGCAGAGTGGTTAGTATTATGTTTTGTCATTCTATTATTATGCGGTGTAGCATACACTACATATCGTAGCATTAATTTACATACTGTGCTAATAGCTGAATACTTTATTGAAATTATGGCCATAATCGTAATTGTGAAACAGGCGGTTAGCCGATATACCTATATTTTGACAGACACAAAGTTGGTCATTGAAGAATCTTCTATTTTTAGAAAACGCCATTTTGAAGTAGATTACGATATGATTGATGGGGTGTTTAAGTTTGAACGTGAATTATTGACGAATATTAAATATCGATATAAATACAGAAAATGTTCTACTTCTGATCCACGTCCTATCTGGTCTCTAGTGTATGCGATTGTAAAGGGGGATAAGGTCCAAAATGGTCGCCTTTTACTGAAAGCAGATGATAAATTCTTTGAAATCTTAGAGGAACATGTACCAGGGCGTATCCGTGTGCCGCAAGCAGACATTGTATTCTATGCTGCAGTGCGTGCTGATGCGGTAAAACACGGAGAAGATGTACAAGAGTACTATAAAAAGTTAACTACTCCTGAAAAGGATGGCCCAGATATTACTGTTTAGTTTACAAATATTCTGATTTATATTTTGTGATCTATATTTTCTGAGCTATGTTAGTTAGTCTTATTAATAAAATAGTTAAATTAACTAAAATTCTTATACCGTAAAGGAGTGCAAATGGCTGGATTATATTTGGCGAGCCAATCACCACGAAGAACTGAATTATTAACACAAGTTGGCATTGATCATATTGTCGTATCGAGCACCTATGAAGAGGCTAATACTGGATATGATGATCCCATTGAAATGGTAAAAGCACAGGCTTTAGGTAAAGCTCGTGCTGCTGTAGATGTCCCTGAACGTAGTATTGTGTTAGGTGCAGATACGATTGTCGTGCTAGATAATCAAGTGTTAGGCAAACCTCATGATGCGG
>URPT01000110.1 GCA_900549845.1 uncultured Veillonella sp.
ACTCATAGACATACAATACACGTCCCCTCATATCATTAATATGTATATGAACTCATCTTATCATAATAATAACAAACAACACAAAACAATAAATTACAGATTTTAAAATAATAGTTTATGACAAAAAAGACTATTTAACTAGCTACCAAGCCATACAACAAATACAGGAGTACCTTCATCATCATCGTCGACATCTTCGGCATCGTCTGCTTCAAACTCGTGATCATCATAGGCTAGATTTTCAAAGAATACATGATCACCGAGCTCTTTATTGGCCATTAAGTTATGTATCTTGAAAAGAAGCTCTTCAGTAGTAAAGTACTGGCCATTATCTGCTTTTAGGCGAGCATAGATTTCAACTTGCCACATACCGTCTTCTTTATCGTATTCTTCTAATTCATCATCTTCATATAAGTATTCATTAGGGTGAAGCTGACTTTTGCTTTCAATCCATGCTTCGTAGCTTACAAGAATTTCAGGCTCTACTAATGGCGGTAAATTATCACGATTAACGTTATGCTCTTCTAAGCATTCATAAAACGCCTTAAGAAACTCTTCTCTAGTATAAGTCGTTTTATTGAAAACCCAAGGAATTCCCTTAAACTCATGATAGTAACCTTCATATATTTTATTACCATCTTTATCAGTACCGAGATATTCAATCTGCTCAGTATTCTCATCCTTGTTAAACAGTTTTTTTATGGCATCAAAAATCATAGGATAATCCTCCTTGTAATCCTTTAAAATAAATTGAAGTTAATAGATACTATACTACTTCACAACATCAAACTAATCTATATATCTAAAGTAAACTCTTTTACCATTTTTATGGCAATATATCAGCCATCAATAGCAAAGTAATTTAAATCTTCAAACTCATCGTCCCAAAATTCAAAGCAAAATATATGCGTATAATCAAAGGTTTGTTCACAATAGGTTACAGTACCTAGCTCTGGATCAATTTGAGGGATACCGATCCGTTCTTTCACATCATCTATAGTAATAGATTCATCATACATTTCTTGTATGTCTTCAAGCATGAAAGCTGCAATCTTATCAATATTTTTATGGTAATTTTTGGCAAGAACTTTTACAGTATCTAAATAATCACCTGATGGTTTCTCATCCCAACAGAATTCTAAGCCTTCATAAAGAAGTCTATAATCACAATATCTCTCATTATATACGAGTTCATTTTCACTCATAGGCATCCTCTCTCTCATCACAATGCTTTGATTTCAAAATCACTAAAATACTTTCTCAATATTTTACACGAAGACTATATAAAATAACGTAGCCCAAAGCACACAAGTATATACTTTCTAAGCATATAGTAAAAGCCCCTCGCGTAAGCGAAGGGCTAAACTATTATATCTTTATTAGTTAGCTACCACAGCATGTATAGAATACAGGTATACCATCTTCGTTATCTATAAGCCCATAACCTTCACATTCATGGCCTTCGTATTCAATACCTTCAAAGAATACGTGATCACCCAGTTCTTTATTAGCCATTAGATTATGCAATTTAAAGAGCAACTCTTCTCTTGTAAAATATGTACCATTATCCGCTACGAGATGAGCCATGATTTCTACTTGCCACATACCATCTTCTTTATCCTCTTCAAATAGTTCTTCATCGGTTACACGTTCATTATCAAAAAGTTGGTCTGTACTTTCAATCCAAGCTTCATAGGTTACTAGAATTTCCGGTTCTTCTAATCTATCGTCGTCTGCTTCATCATCTACATATTTCTCTACTTCTTTATTGTATTCTTTAGAAAACTCTTCTCTGCTATATGTTTGCTTATTAAATACCCAATGTACTACATCATATGTAGGATACTTATCTTCTTCGCATTCATTAATATCTCCAGTAACTTTACCTTCCGTAGTAACTTTATCTTCTATAGTATCTTTGCTATTTTTCTTATCAAAGACATTCTTAATAGTTTCATATACCAAAGGATAATCCACCTTGTACTCTTTTGGCTTAATTTTAAATAGGTGATATTTTACCACTTCACAGCACCAAACAAGCTGTTTATCTAAGTGGTCTTCTTTTGTCATTTTCATGGCCGTCTCTATTAACTGTAAAGCTTTCTGTACATGTTCAGATTCGTAGCTTTCACCACATGCTAAAGACGCATGAGCATAGCCACAACGATAATACCAAGACCAATCACGATGTGTTTCATCAATACGATTAAATAAATCGATAGCCTCTTCTGGTCGACCATTATTGTTATACATACGTCCTAAGGTGCTTAATAGTATAGGAGACAAATTATCGATACCCATATTAGTTAACAGTTCCATCGCACGCTTGATATCAATGCCCTCTTGTTCATTAAGGAGCTTAACCTTTTCCGCATCACTTAAAGATTGAAACTCTTCATCCGTAATGTCTTCTATACTGAAATATAAGTTCTTAATAAAGTCACCAAAATTATCTGCTAACAGAGTGATTGAGTAGTCACCTTCTTGGTCAACACGTACTACCTTAGGCTCTCCAGTAGGACCACACTCACGATAATCGAGGAAAATCATATCATGACCACCAGAAATCGTATCGGCTACAACGATACCGATAGGGGGATATTTTACTTTTGAAATCCAAAATTCATTACCCATCTCACCTAAAAGAGAGTATTTTTTATCTCTATCGATGCCATATATTCCTGTTATATATACACAATCGTCATCATCGTTAATAAAACAATTTTTCTTTACTGCACCACCATTATGGTTTTTAAGTAGCTCAATATAGGCTGCAGGCAATGTATAGCCTAGCTCAGCTTCAGCATCCTTAATATCCTCTTCGGTAACAGGTTTACCTATATAGGATTCAAATGCATAATCAACATCATTCCAAAATCCGGTCCAATCAAAGTCTTTTAGATTACTCATAATACTCTCCTAGTTTAAACCGTTATAATCTAATTTTTTAATTACTCATTCATAGAATAAGTTTTGATTAAAACTTTTACCTCACGTCGTATCAAAATAGTATCTACCATATAGGAAACAATGATATAAGGAGATACATTTATAATCCCGATAGGGGCCAATATAAGGGCTGCCCACAATAAATTCAGTGAATACGCATACCACTTAAAATCAATGGTATTTAAAAATGGTATAACATAGTCAATAACTCTTACTTCCCATTGCATTAATGGGTTCAATTCCTCACTTGTGCCTAATAGCCAAGTGAAAGTAAGGGCAAATATCAAACCATATACTATGCCAACAGGAATTAATACCTTCGCTCTCTTTTTTAACAGATTACGGCAAATCTCATCTTCTTCCTCTGGTGTTACATCGTATACCATATTACATTCTATCTGAATCCGTCTAAATCGATAGCGAATATACTTATACAAAAGGTTATTCGGTGAATATAACATAATGGGCTCCGTATACTATTTGTAGTAACTTAATCTTTAGAAAATATATCATCCATCTATGGCAAAGTGATGTAAATCTTTGAATTCATTATCCCAAAATATATTGCAAGGTCAGTCATCGTTTGTCCCCTTTACATAGCTTTCCATCTTAGGTCTTAAATCTAACACGATTTCCCAACTATCTAAGGCTGAAACCTTACGATGTGCAATAAAATCTTCTATGATCTGAAATGCCTCTTGATGTCCCAGCTCATTTTTACCGTATATGATAGTACCCTGCTCACCATCATTAGTTACACTAAGTTCTATATGTAATAAATCGGTATCTTGATCACTACAAACCTGTACAAAGTTATATAGTTTATTATCTATGGAGATTGCCTTTGATGGAGAAATAACTACAAAGTCTTGCTCTTGGTCCTCAATAGCATACAGATTTTGTTCAACTTCATTCAGTGTAATACCTTCATATTTATAGGTGCCTACATCAATGGACCACTCCATATATGTTTTCTCAAATGTATCTGTCATATGTATTACCTCTCCTTTACGATATACATTAAAATAAAGTTTCTAATTGTCCTGCCATATCGGACATAAACTCATCAAATTTACAAAGCTCTCGCAGTTCTTGATGTTCTATATCATAACAAGAAATCTTTTTAGACTTAGGGTCCCACACAATTTGCCATTCATTATACTCACCTAGTTCTTTAGATAAACGTAATAGATTACGACGACCTAATTTAAATGGAATCGTATCAATAAGTGTGAAGAACTCTATAGATATAAAATCGGAGTCTGGCAATTCAAAATAGAGCGTATCTCCCTCTAAAAACGATACTAATGCCTTTGGTAATTTAAATGGCTTTAACTGATCCATTTTATTTTGTATATCATGAAACTCAGCAGGCTCTAAGGATTTAAAATACTCTGCCATTTCCATATCACCCTTTTCAATAGCAATGCTATAGGGACGCATACCATCCTTTTCCGTGATGGTCACGTCAGCGCCATGTTCTACCAAGTATTTACACATCTTTAAATCTACATACCGTGCTGCTACGCACAATGGCGTTGGCTTAAAGGGATATACAGAATCAGGCTTGTTATAGTTAATATCTACACCATTATGAATAAAGAAATCTAGAACCTCATAATTTCTATCTGTAATGGCATTTCTGAAAGCTTTACCGCCATACTTCTGTACCGTATGGCCTAAGTCATGAATAATCTGTAAGTGATTATATTTCTTGCCATATAAGGCAGCTTGAAAGGCATCTACTTTCACACGGTTCAAGGCGTGAACATTAGCACCATGAGTCACAACATAGTCGATAATCTCTTTATTACCATACCGTACAGCTAATAAGAAACTTGGATTTTCTTCATCATTAAGATCAGCGCCATTCTCCACTAACCATTGAATACTTGGCAAGCAACACATAACAAGAGCTAATTCTAAAGGTGTATGCTCACTATACTCACCAATTTCTATAGGTATATTAATATCCCAACCATTGGCTAATGCATTTTCTAAAGCGCTAATATTTCCTGTTACAATATCTGTTACGATATGAGGCACTGATTCAAATGTACCTAAATCTTTTAACTGTATCATGTCTCTCTCCCAAAAACTATATTTTAAAATGATTATCACTAATTACATTATATTACATTTATAAGTAGGAGTGTATAGTAAAAGCCCCTCGCATAAGCGAAGGGCTAATCCATTATTTCTCTTGTACTTGTTTACCATTCATGGCTAGAATACCTAGACGATTAAATTGTAATAAAGCTTCTGCAGCAGTGCGATCTATTTCATTTATCTTTTTGCGAATTGGTTTAAACATAATATATCTCCTAATTTTATTTACTTATCCTATTTACAAGATACATAAAAGTACCACTATTAGTATCATCAACTTTAGAATATTCTTTCCAATTTATAGGATATATCCCAGTTAATACTATAGGTGCTTCCATTCCACGCATTGTTCCTTTTCCCGTATTAGAGGACCAATTCATACATCCAGTTTTTATAGAACCCTCCTCAATAGAGAATTCAGCGTATGTACAACTTACTTTTGTCGGAGGCTTTAGATAAGATATCTCACTAGTTATCTTAATCGTATAACCTTCAATAAATTTAT
>URPT01000111.1 GCA_900549845.1 uncultured Veillonella sp.
CCGCCCAATTGATTCTTCACATCTTGATTATTCTCGATAGCATTCACTAATTCTTTTTTGTTAAGGCCACCAAGGTCATACAAGGATAATTGACGACCTGTTGTAGTGTTGAATGTGAAGCCTTTTACATAGTTGACGCCATTAGCATCACGATCACGCATTGTGTACGTATGGATCAATACACTGAAAATACCATTTTTGTCTGTTTTAACATCGTAGTACATAACTACATTTGTTTTATCAGCGTCTTTGGCATTCAATTTTTCTACGTCGTTTTGTACTTTAGCAACGTATTTTTTGATAGTATTATTGATTGCTTTTTCTACAATTGGGCTAACAGATTTAACTGTTGGGAACACTAGATCAAGATGATCTGTTGTGGATTCCACTGGAGATACAGCCACCTCTTTGCGGTCCATATAGCGGTCCGCATTAGGTGCTACTACTTCAACTGCATCGCGATCAACCTTAGATGCTACAGAGCGGAGCGCACGATTTTGCTCTGGTGTAGCAGTACTAGAGATACGGTATGTTAAATCGTTGCGATTTACTTTATTCGTATCAGCTTGAACTGTTTGCACTGTTGCAGTGTCTTTAGTTACAGGAATTTCGCTTGCTGCGAAAGATACTACTGGCAATGCAGCAGCCATCATGATGAGTACAGACTGTTTTAATTTCATTGTTTAACCTCTTATTGTTGTTCTTGCTCAGCTTTCATTGCTAAAGCTTCTTCTTTATTGAATTTGTGAGTTACAACACGACGAACAAGGTATAAACCAGAGAAGATGAATGCAAGCAATCCTAACCATTGTGCTGTTTTTTCAAAATCAGGGCCTACTAATTCAAGTGGAGATTCACCACCACCAGTTGTAACGGACAATACAATAATAACAGCTATGATTACACCAATCAAGCTTTCACCAACAATCAAACCAGAAGCGAAGAGAACGCCACGGCGGTTAGATTGTTCAACATCGTACTCAGCGAGTTCGCCAGCACGCATTTTAGCACGAGCTACTAGGTAACGGCCTACGAAATAGCTAATGAAAGAACCTAAGATGAGAGGCACTTCCAATGTTGGAGGTAAGTAGATACCCATACCAACTGCCAATGGAGGCAATGTTAAGGAAGTTGTTGTGCTCTTAAGAATCAAGTTAACGATGATTGCTACTACGCCAACACCAACGCCGATCAAGATATAATCCCATTCCATACTGGAGTTGAAGATACCTTGAGCGATTGTAGTCATCAAAGTTGCTTGAGGTGCGGATAATGCAGCATTAGGATCCATTTCAGCACGTGGTAACGCACCTGTGAAGCCATATGCTTGGTAAAGCAAGTTAAGAACAGGAGCAATTGCAATCGCACCAGCTACGGAGCCAAGTAACAATGCAATTTGTTGACGCCAAGGTGTAGCACCAACGAGTTGACCTGTTTTCAAGTCTTGCAAGTTATCGTTAGAGATAGATGCAATCGCGATAACTACGGATGTCATGAAGATGGCCATAGCTGTAGCGAATTGTACGCCTGCTTCTGTAGCGAACAAGTTATTTTCAGAAGCGATGAAGTACACCACTAGGGAAGAAATAATAGTCGCCAAGATACCAATACCAGAGATTGGAGATGCAGATGTACCGATAAGGCCTGCCATGTAACCACATGCAGCAGCTACGAAGAAGCCGATTAGCAATGCTACGAGAACACCTACGATAACAAGTGTCCACATTAAGCCTGCGCTAATAGGTACTGCAGATACGAAGTCCCAGAATGTAAGAACTAAGCCTAAAAGAATGATACCGAACACGATGATAACAGATTTTGTGCTCATATCTGTATCCATACGATGCAATGCACGTTCAGTGGAACTGCTATTCATGGATTTAACAGAAATTTTCATACCTTCGATAATAGGTTTGATCAAAGTAATCAAAGTCCAAATCGCTGCGATACCGATAGCACCAGCACCGATGAAACGAACTTTAGATTTCCAAACAGCCATTGCAAATTTAGCTGTAGCACCGCCGTCTGGAGCAAACATATTAGTTAAATAAGGTACGAAGCCAGCCCAAGCGATGAGTACACCAACTAGGATAGCGATACCAGAAGCGATACCAATAAGGTAACCAGCACCTAACAACGCTGTAGAGAAGCCTAATGGAATTTGAGTAATACCTTTGCTACCTACAGGAAGCCAGAAGCTCATGCTGTCGCCAAGCACTTTGAAGCCATTGGCACAAAGACTGATAATACCAGCTACAAGACCACCGGATACGATATCTCCCATACCGGAGCTAGATTGAGGACCTTGGCCACCATTATGGGAACCAACCTTCAAGATTTCTGCTGCTGCACGGCCTTCTGGATATGGTAGATCACTATTTACTACCATGGCACGACGCAATGGAATAGTGAATAACACACCAAGGGAACCACCGCATGCGCAGAGCAAGAATGTTTGCCAGAATGGGAAGCCATTCCAATAACCAAGCATTAATAGACCTGGCAAGATAAAGATAATTGCGGACAAAGTACCGGCTGCAGAAGCCTGTGTTTGTACCATGTTGTTTTCAAGAACGTTAGAATCCTTGAAGAAACGTAAAATTGCCATTGAAATAATGGCTGCCGGAATGGATGACGAGAATGTCAAACCAACCTTCAAACCGAGATATACGTTAGATGCTGTAAAAATTACAGTAATCAATGCACCAAGTAGCATCCCACGTAGTGTCAGTTCCGGCAGATGAAGGTCATGGCTCATAAAGTCATGTTTCATAAGTACATACCTCCTCTGTGAAACTAGAGCTTACAACATATAATAAGCTACTTCCATTTTATCGTGTTAAAGCGCTGATTTCAATATATATGCGATATTTATAATGTATACATGTTTCATTAGACCATTAATTATGTAGAAAAAGGCAACAGTCCAAAAGCCTCCAAAGCCACCTACCCCGCTACGCGGGGCCTCTAAGTCGTTTTTGGACTGTCGCCTTTTCCCTCACAAATCAATCTTCTATGAAACATGTATACAGATTAAATATAAATCATCGCATATATATTGGGAGAAGGGAGAAGATGTATATGCATAAATCGCATATACACCCTCTCTCTATATGAAAATAGAAATCATTATCTTTTATTCTGTACAAATATACAGGATTTTATATAATTAAATTACCGACGATAAGGTCGGCATGTCTTTTAAGGAGGTTGTAAACATTATGGAAACAAGAATTGAATATGATTCAATGGGACCAGTCGAAGTCGACGCTAGACGAATTTACGGACCTCAAACGCAACGCTCGTTCAATAATTTCAAGATCGGTGACCACCGCATCCCTATTGAACAAATCAAAGCGCTTGCGCTTGTAAAAAAAGCATGTGCTTTAACCAATGCAAAATGTGGCGCAGTAACTGAGGAAAAAGCGAAACTCATTGCTCAAGTAGTAGATGAGATCGTGGACGGCAAATGGGATGACGAATTCCCATTGACTGTATTCCAAACAGGTTCTGGCACACAAACTAACATGAATGTGAACGAGGTAATCGCTCACCGGGCTAAACAGTTAGATGAAAGCAACCCACTCCATCCTAACGACGATGTAAACCGCGGCCAAAGTACAAACGATACATTCCCTACAGCAATGCATATTTGTGCGTACTTTGAAATTACAAAACGCGTAATCCCTGCATTGGACGGCCTTATCCAATCCTTCAAAAAATTGCAAGAAAAAGGTAAAGGCTTGCAAAAAGTTGGTCGTACGCATTTACAAGATGCTACTTTCATCATGGTGGACCAAGAAATCAGTGCCTTTGTAGAAGGCCTAAAAACTGCCAAAACTATGCTTGTCCAAAACGCTGACTACCTGCTCGACGTAGCCCTTGGCGGTACAGCCGTTGGTACTGGTGTAAACACCCCTAAAGGCTATCTAGACGTTATGGAAACTGTATTGCCAGAGGTAACAGGTGCTCCATTCCGCGTTAAGAATAACAAATTCCAAGGCCTATCTTTGAAAGATGCTTTCATGATGGCTCACGGCGCACTCAATACGTTGGCTACTACACTATTCAAAATCGCTAACGACGTGCGTTTCTTAGGCTCTGGCCCTCGTTGCGGCTATGGCGAATGGCATCTTCCTGAAAACGAACCGGGCTCCTCCATCATGCCAGGCAAGGTAAATCCTACACAATGTGAAGCCTTGGCCATGGTATGCGCCCAAGTATTCGGTCATAATACGACTATGACACTCTGTGCAGGCAGCGGTGCGTTCCAATTGAACGTGTACATGCCTATCATGATCTATGATTTTGTTGAAAGCTGTCGCCTCCTCGCAGACGCTATGAACTCTTTCACAACACACTGCATCGACGGTGTAGAATTTGTACCGGAAAAACTCAACTTCTTCGTAGAACAATCCCTCATGATTGCTACATCCTTAACACCATACATCGGCTACGACAAGAGCGCTAAGGTTGTAAAAGAAGCATACAAACGCGGTTGCTCTATCAAAGAAATCATCTTGGAAGAAAAACTCATGACTGAAGACGAATTTGCTGAAGCAGTTCGCATGAAATAAAATCTCTCTCATCTCTATGATATATCTATAACATCCTCTCATACCTCAAATGAACGAAAAAAAGCCCCGATACATAATGTATCGGGGGTTTCTATCTTTAATCTTATATTAGCTTATTAACTTTCAACAAAATTAGAGCAGCCATTATGTAAGCAAAAACAAAAAGAACTACATACAACTGTTTTTTTCTAGCCCATTCATAATAGCGACTACGAGGTGGCTGTTTTAATAGTACAGCTAACACCAAAATAGGCTGTAAGAACCACACCAACACAATTGGCACAGCTATGTAATCTAAGAAATAAAACATGCTAAACAGCATAAACGGATATGTAATAATTGCCGACCAGGAAAGAACTTTCATAAAACCATAATCAGAATTAGCAATTAAAGATACTAATAATGGTGAAAGCTTTTTCCTTAATAAGATTTTATAAATAAGCCAATATAAAGTAATCCAAGAAAAAACGATAGCTTCTAAAACTAATGGTAAATGAATATGCACAAATGCTAACCTCTTTTACGACTTAAATAGTTATAAATATAGTTCCATACCACATAGGTCAAAAAGATTACAATATATGCAGTAACAAAAAAATAAAAATCGACTTCATCCTCAATCATTTCAGGATTTGTAACAATAGTAAAAGGGATAATTATAAGAAAGAAAAGTACAACGCCCCTCACAAAATAATTATAGATTTTTAAAAACATATACCTACTCCCATATAAAAACTATATTTTCACAACACAATAAAATTTTAACTCTAATATATCACAATTTTTATATAAGTTCATATAATAAAAAGAGGTGTTGTATTTTCATATACAATACCTCTTTTAATTTGTACCTTATGGGTTTCTAATATTTTATAAGGTTTATAGTCATTAATACGACAAAGGATATGATAAAAACCATGTGTTTAGTATTTAGCAATTCATAAGTCTCATTAAATG
>URPT01000112.1 GCA_900549845.1 uncultured Veillonella sp.
TGATAAAGATGCCTTGCGCGATGGTGAGATTGAGTCTATATACAGGGTGGAACGAGATTTGCCTTATTGTGTTATGACACCTCACTTAGGTGAGTTTAGTAGGCTCATTGATTTACCTATAAAATGGATTGAACGTCACTATATTACATTGGCACGAGCATTTGCTAAGGCTCATCAGGTAGTACTTGTTCTAAAAGGAATTCCTTCTGTTGTAGCACTACCTGATGGTACGGTATATGTTAATACTATCGGAAATGCTGGTATGGGAACTGGCGGTATGGGGGATGTATTAACCGGAGTCATTGCAGGCTTTATCAGCCAAGGGTATTCCTTACAGGATAGTGCCATTTTAGGGGTCTATGTACATAGCCGCAGTGCAGATATACTAAGTGATACGAAAACTTGGGGATATACACCTAGTGATGTAAGTACTTCTATAGGCTGTGTCATTAGTGAATTATTGGGAGAATAAGAATGACAAATAAAATACAGCGATTTATAGCCTTTTTATTAGTGCTATTTATTCCAATCTTTGCCATTGCAGGATGCACGAATAAAGATGTGGCCAATGCAGCATCTCAGACTAGTTCTAGTACAAATGAAGGCTATTCCATTGATACGAAACAAACAACTCCTGAAGGTCATCTAGATGTATATATGCTAGATATTGGTCAAGGGGATGCCATATTGCTCAAGGTTGGCGATGAATATAGTATGATCGATACTGGTGACATAGAGCATCGTGAGAACATTGTGGCACAGTTAAAGTCTATGGGGGTTACAAAGCTAAAAAATGTAATTATCACACATCCTCATGCTGACCACATGGGTGGTTTCTATGCCATTGCAAAAGCCATGCCTATTGAACATGTGTATGATGATGGCATTTCTGTTGATAATAATATGTATAAAACCTATGAAAAATGGATTGATAAAAATAAAATCCAACGATCCACATTGCGTAGTGGTGATGTAGTAGATTTTGGTCATGGCGCCGTATTTGTGGTGTATGCGCCTTGGACGGAGGTCTTAACTGATAAAAAAGGTGAACCAGATCTCAATAATAACTCTATTGTAGGTAAATTAATTTTTGGTAAATTCTCTATGCTCTTTACTGGTGATGCAGAATTACAAGAAGAGAAAAAACTCATAAAAGAGCAGAACTCTAGACTGTTTGCTCGTGTTCTTAAGGTAGGACATCACGGTTCTCGTACAAGTAGCTCTGAAGATTTTTTGAAATCTATTAAACCAGAAAGTGCATTAATTTCAAATGGCATGTATAATAGTTATGGTCATCCTCACGATATAACATTGCGTCGTTTGCAGGAGAATAATATTGCCATTTACCGTACAGATACGATGGGACGTATTCACATTAGTACGGATGGGAATGAATGGCAAATTACAACTGAACGTTAGTATCGATTGTATAGCACAAAAAATAATTTTAAGCAACTGATTTTTGTGTTTACTGTATAAAGACTTTATATAGTAATATGTATAATCGGCATACTAATCTTCATGTTTGTATGAAATAATCTATCTATAATCTAACATTAGTTTATGGATAGATTGGAACGATGAGACTTTGATTCACAAAGATATCATCGACTCATCTCTATGGTTTGGACACTACGTATGTCAGTTAGATTGGAGTGAATGTATTGCGTAAACTATTTTTTATGTGCCTTGCTGTCTTGATGGCTTTACCTCTATTCTTGACTCAAGCAAAGGCAGCTAATCTTGAAGATGCTCGATGGGTGACACGAACTGATGCACCTGTACCATATGTTCGTATGGTAATGGATCTATCAACACCTGTAAAAGCATCTGCATCGATTAGCAAAGATGGGAAAACGACGACTGTTACCTTAAAGAACACAAAGCTAAAAACTGCTAAAGTGAATATTAATATGGACTCTAGCATAGCTAGTTCTGCTAGACTTACAGAGGATGGCAGAGACGTGAAGGTAACAATCAAGACACCTTCATCTATCGATACGAGTGATGTAAAGGTATTTTCCTTGAAAAAAGATACGGTTAATAAGAAACCGTATCGCATCGTTGTAGATGTACAGAAAAAAGGTGTGGCACCTAAACCTGCTTACTATGGCAAACGTCCATCTCCTTCTGCACATCCTGCGAAAAATATGCCGACAGGATCTGGTAACTATTCTATTAGCGGTGGTTTATCTGGCAAGACAATTACTATTGACCCAGGTCATGGTGGTAGTGACTCTGGTGCCGTTGGACCACATGGTGTACAAGAGAAAAATATTACACTACCGATTTCTATGTACTTGAAAAAAGCCTTAGAAAATCGTGGCGCTAAAGTGCTTATGACTCGTACTACAGATGTAGACGTATACGGTCCTAATGCAAGTGGTGTTGATGAATTAGGCGCTCGTGTTAATGTAGCGAACCGTAGCAATTCTGATGCGCTCATCAGTGTGCATATTAACGCATTTAACAACCCAAGTGTTGGTGGTATTGCAACATACTACTATTCTAAAACAGGTAATGATGCTCGTTTAGCTCAAAAGGTACAATCTCAAATTGCTAGTGAACCAGGATTCAATGGTGACCGTGGCATTCAAGAAGGCAATTTGTATGTATTAAGACATACTAATATGCCTGCCATTCTTGTAGAGCTTGGATTTATTTCTAACCCTAATGAGGAACGTGCCTTGCAATCTCCTCAAACACAAGAAGACTTTGCTAATCGCATTGCCAATGGTGTTGCTAGTTACTTTGGAGGTTAATCGATGAAATTACGTAAACAAGTTCTGTCGATCCTCTGTGTAGGCTTGCTTGCATTTGTAGCAGGTTGTACACCTAATCAAGCTCCTACAACAGGTAAAAGTGAACCTGTGCAAGAGACGAAAGTCAATAAGGATGCAGAAACAACAAAATTATCTCAAGAAAAGGTTAAGATGGCCTTCTTTGTTCCAACAGAGGATGGCTCAGGGGTAAAACAATCAACCGTTGAGATGGAGGCGGACAAAGTAACGCCTAAAGCCGCTCTTCTTGCGATGTTAAAAGCTGATAGAGCACAAAAATATCCAGTATTCTCTAAGGATATTGAAATCACATCCGTTACTGTAAAGGACGGCATTGCTTCTGTAGAGGTTAATGACGCTTTCGTAAAAGGTAATGGTGGGGACTTAACTGTTAAATTACAAATGGCTGCCATTGTAAATACATTGACATCCTTTGATAATATTAATGGTGTTCTCTTCGTTAATAATGGTAAAAAGGTTCCTACTGTAGGTTCCTTTGATACGAAAAATCCTGTTAAACGGATGACAAACCTAATTAAAAAATAATTATATTAGGCTCATTGATAGCAGATAGTTGATATATCAACTATCTGCTATTTTTGTTGTCTTTTATATATGTTACAATACAATATGTATACTAATCGGAAGCCAGGTGATGAGATGCAATTAAAAGATGTAGGGGAATTTAATTTCATACGCCACATTCAAAATGATACGATACATGATTCGAGCACTGTAATTACAGGGATTGGTGATGATTGTGCAGTGTATCGTGCTACAGATGAAACAGATCAATTAATTAGTACAGATACGATGGTGGAAGGTATTCATTTTAGCTTTCGCTATATGAAGCCTTATGATGTAGGCTATCGTCTCATGACAGCTAATTTAAGTGATATTGCTGCTATGGGGGGGACCCCTCGACAAATAGTTTTATCTGTGGCGGTACCTGAATATGTTGATACAGCTATTTTAGATGAAATTTATAGAGGTATTAAAGATCAATGTGCTAGATATCATCTCAATATACTTGGTGGAGATACGGTGCGTACGGAAGGACCTATGGTGTGGACTGTTACCATCATAGGAGAGGTTCCTACTGGCAATGCTATTATGCGTAGTGGTGCGCAAGTTGGCGATATTGTGGGCATTACAAATTATGTAGGTTATGCTGCCACAGGTTTAGGTGCATTATCCTATAATTTAGATGGTTATACTATGACGAAGGTTGGTCATCAACGACCAGATCCACAAATTGAATTAGGCCAACAATTGAGACAACTGGGAGTTCATAGTATGAATGATATTAGTGATGGTCTCGGTAGTGAATTAAATGAAATTGCATCGGCTAGTAACGTATCTATTGTTATAGAGGAAAAAGCTATTCCACTTCATGAAGAAACTTATGAATTAGCTAAGTATTTACAGACTAATCCAGTGGATTATGCATTATATGGTGGTGAGGATTTTCAATTAGTATTTACGGCTCCTAAAGCATCGATTCCTAAATTAGAGAATTTATCTGGCATTACTATAATCGGTGAAGTTATATCTGGTCCATGTCTTGTTCAGATGGTAACACCGGATAAAACGATTAAGACCATAGAAGCGAAAGGATATAATCATTTTCATGAATCATAAGGCACATGTTCAATTAGAAACTCATACAGTAGAAGATACACAACAATTTGGACAGACACTAGGTAAATGGGTACAACAGAATGGAGAGCCTTTATGTATTGCCTTAATTGGTGATTTGGGGACCGGAAAAACACATCTATCCCAAGGCATTGCGAAAGGCTTTGGCGTTACAGAGGAGATTACAAGCCCTACCTTTGCAATCATGAATACTTATGATGTGGATAGAACACATTTATATCATTTTGATGTATATCGTTTGGATGATATAAGCGAGCTTGAAAATATTGGCTTCTACGAATATACAGAGGATTGCGTATCCATTGTGGAATGGGCCGATAAATTCCCAGATGAATTACCAGATGAAACATTAAGGATTTATTTGACGCGCATTGATGATACAAGCCGATCTATCACATTAGGTAGTGATTACCTTTCAGAGGATGATTTGGTAGAAATAGGAGGTCCATATGTGGTTAGGAATTGAGACAAGCTCACTCGTTTCGAGTGTGGCTTTAATGGATGAGTATAACCTCATTGGTGAGTTGACTATCCAAGCTGGATTAACTCATTCTGAGCAACTAATACCTCACATTGATATGTTATTGCGTGCCTCACAAGTAAAAAAGAATGAGTTAAAAGGTATTATCGTTAGTATCGGGCCTGGTTCTTTCACTGGATTGCGTATTGGCATGGGGACCGCTAAAGCAATGGCTTACGCCTTACAAATTCCATTGTATGGCGTGATGACAATGGACAGCTTAGCTCGTAATGTTTCATATACAAATCGTACAATTTGTACTGTTATCGATGCTCAGAAAAAGCATGTATATGCTGGTTTATATAGATATGAAAATAATAAACTAGTATGTAAAGAGGATCCATTTGTTATTGCTGCTAGTGATTTATTAGATAAATTTAGAGAAACAAAGGAAGAGGTTCTATTCTTAGGGGATGGTATCAAGCGAATTGAAAAGCTCTTAGAGGAAGGCGATACTAATTTGACTATACTAGATATTTCTCAACGTATTCCAAAGGCAAGTTCGTTACTATTAGCG
>URPT01000113.1 GCA_900549845.1 uncultured Veillonella sp.
ATTCTGCATTTTTTACCATTGTGCGAAATTTATAGATGCCAAAGGTACGGCCATACTGTGTAACCCGTGTTTGACGAAAGAAAACCTCTCCTTCGCTATCCCGTTTAATCATAATGGCTAACACAAGAAATACAGGGCTCAATATAATGAGCATTCCTGCGGCCATAAGGCGGTCAAAAATACTTTTACATAAAAGGCTCCCACGCTTTTGATTTAACAATTCAAAATAAGGACGCACAGCTTCACACTGCAGCTCTTTTGGGAGATCGTGAAAGTTTTTTACTAGCATTCCGTAATAATCCTTTTAAACTGTTCAATGATATATTGCACTTCTTCATCTGTTAGCAATGTATGAAGAGGCAATGTGATTTCATTTTTAAACTGATTATAAGCATTTGGATAATCATCAATAGTGAATCCTAAATTTTTGTAAGCCGTATGCATCGGAATTGGTTTGTAATGTACATTCGTTGCAATGCCAGCTTCAGCCATAGCTTCAATTACCTTGTTGCGATATTCAGCATCTTGTCCATCTAAACGTACTAAATACAAGTGCCCACTACTTTGATGTTCATCAGTATAATGATGTAGCAATGTAACCGGTAAGTCTTTAAAAGCTGTATCATAAGCTTCGATGATTTCTTTACGACGTGCTAACAAATTTGGGTATCGCTCAAATTGAGCTAATCCAATAGCCGCCATAATATCGGTCATATTACATTTATAATAGGTACCTTTAATATCATATTCCCAAGCACCTGCTTTTGTTTTTGCAAGAGCATCCTTATCTTGACCATGCAAAGATAATAATTGGAATTGCTTATAAATAGCTTCATCATCGATACCATCTATGTGTCGCCATGTAGCACAGCCCCCTTCAGCAGTTGTAAAATTCTTTACTGCATGGAAGGAAAAGCTACTAAAATCAGCTACATTACCTGTTGGTGTACCTTTATATGAGGCCCCAAAGGAGTGTGCACAGTCCGCTACAATAGGAATATGTGCCAATGCTTTTTGAATATCATTAGATGGTGTAAAGAGAGATTTCTTTTCTTCTACAATGGAACGCAAACGATCGTAGTCACAAGGGACCCCTGCAATATCTACGGGGATAATAGCTTTTGTTTTTGGCGTAATAGCACGAGCCACTGCATCGTAATCCATTTCAAAGGAATCTTTTTGGGTATCTACAAGAACTAGTGTAGCTCCCACATGAACAACAGGACTTGCACTAGCTGTATAGGAATAAGCACTAGTAATTACTTCATCGCCGGGGCCAATACCTAATACACGAAGAGACATCTCAAGCGCCGCGGTAGCAGAGTTTAAACAAACAGCTTTAGGTGTACCTAACTGTGCCGCAATCTTTTTCTCTAATTCTTTTGTGCGCGGACCAGTTGTAATCCAACCACTTTTTAAGGCTTCTACAACTTCATTGATTTCTAACTCTGTAATATCGGGAGGGGAAAAATTAATTTTCATATACAATCACCTCATGACTTTCTGTACCTTATGGATACGCTTGATTTATCAAATCAAATTTATATTAATTACTATTACGCATCAATTACGATGGATCCTAGTAGAGGAATACCAACCTGAGTCAGTCGTTTTTTTGCTTCTATTAAATCTTTAGGGCTTGTCACTTCATTCTTAACAACAAGCATAACACCGTCAGATTTTTCCGCTAATACAATAGCATCCGTAACATCTAATACAGGTGGTGTATCAATGATAACCACATCGTATTCATCGCGAATATACTCCCAAATTGTAGATAACTTACTAGAATCAACTACTTCAGAAGGATGCTCAACTATCTCGCCGGCAGTAAGCACATCTAAATGAGGCACAATATTACGATGAATCGTCAAATCTTCATCCATAATAACTGCATTTGTAAGACCTTTATTTTGTACATTGAATGCTACATGCTGTACTGGATTACGTAAATTACCATCTACTAAAAGAACTTTATTATTATTCTTTGATAGAGCTATTGCCGTATTGGCCGCCACCTCAGAGGTACCTTCTCCACTTGTAGCCGCTGTAATACAAATTATCTTACAATTATGTTGATTGCATACGTATTGTAAATTGCTGCGCAATGTACGATATGCCTCTACTAGCAGTGTATCACCACGTTCATTAGAAATTAGTCTTATCATATTAACCTCTCACTTTGCGCCACAATGCTACGATACGATTACTAGGTTCTTCATATTCCTTTTCTTCATGATTTGGAATGACACCTAAGTTTTCAATACCAAGAATCTCATTGATTTCTTGTACGGATTGAACCTTGCGATTACAGAAGAACTGACCCAATGTGTAAAGGCAACCAAGAATAATTCCTAAAATTGCAGAGCCTAATAAAATAAGTACTTTACGAGGAGCAATAGCTTTTTCTGGCAATGTAGGAGCATCTACGATTTGCACTTCATTTGGCACCATTACTTCTGCTACCTTGGCTTCTTCTAAGCGTTTAGATAGCATTTCGTAAATATCTTGTGCTACATCTACATCACGTTTGGCTTGAATATAACCACGTTCTTTTTCTGGTAAGTTTTTCATAGCCTCTTCGTTTTCTTTATCAAGTTCAGCCAATGTAGACTCTTTGCCTTGTGCTACGGCTAAAGCCGCTTCATTTCTGAATTTATCGGCCAACAAACCTTGTTGAGCAGAATTGCTAGATGGTGCTTGTTGGGTTGCAATAGCATTAATCTCAGCATTTAAGCCGCTTTTTGCTTCTTCAATTTGTTGGTTAAGTTCTTTCATCGCAGGATGCTCATCAGTATATTTGCCAACATAGGAAGCCCTACGAGATTCTAAATCGGCTAGTTGCCCTTTATAAGCCTGAACGGTAGCACTGTCAGCAATACTTTTACCAGCAGAACCTAATTGCTCATTAATACTGCCCAACGCTGCTTGCGCTGTTTCTAAATCAAGTTGATTTTGAGCTTTCTCACGATCGATAAGGGTAATCTTATCCGTTAATCCCTTCATTTGATCT
This sequence comes from uncultured Veillonella sp., assembly GCA_900549845.1. GTDB lineage: Bacteria > Bacillota > Negativicutes > Veillonellales > Veillonellaceae > Veillonella. Next base: position 3,014 of record URPT01000113.1, read on the forward strand.
GCGGTGGAGTAAACCTTATTATCCACTTGGAATTGTTGCAATTTCTTTTCTGCTTGCTCCAATTCTTCTTTTGCAGTTACTACGCGTTTTTGCAAGAACTCACGTGTCGTCCGTTGCTCAACATGTGAAATGTCTGCTAAGCGCTTTAAGAATGTATCAATTAATAATTGATTAGCCTCTTGTGCTTGTTCTGGACTTTTACCAGTTACACTAACTTGTAATAATTCAGTTTCTTTATATGGTTTTGTTTCGATACGCGTTTTAACAAACTCTTCGTATGTAGGTGCTTTACCTGTTCCCTCTGGATCTTCAATAGCGGAAATAACAGGTTCTACAACATTACGACTCTTTAAAATTTCTGCATCTGTATTCATCAATTGACGTGCCATAGAATCAGAATAACCATTAGCACTTGATAATACAGAGTTACTTAAACCTTGAGATTGTTTAATGCGCAACATAGATGTAGATTGATAGGTAGATGGTGCTAACAGGCTATATGCACCACCTAATACAATACAAGCAACCGTTACATTGATAATTTTACGGCGCCGTTTAACGAGGACTCTACCGACCTCTTTTAAATCAATAATTTGTTCCACCCATATACCCCTTTCTGTGAAAGTTTACAAACAACAGGGTCTCTCCCTTTTAGGAATATGTACTGTATATCTCCCTCTCACGTAGATTACAGTTTTGAATAAATGATTATAATTAAATTGTTATACATTATGATTTGGATGATATGTTGGGACGATATCTTGTAATACATTGATTACATCCAAATCAGATTTACACGTTTCAAAGCGCTCGATTTCACCACTTAACCATTCTTGGTCTACATCTTCTAATGCAGCTTCAAAAATCTTCTTATGTGTAGTTGTGTTAGTGCCTTCTTCAGCAGTTAATAATTCTTCATATAGCTTTTCACCTGGACGTAAGCCAGTAAATTCAATACGAATATCTTTATCAGGCTCATATCCAGAAAGACGAATCATATTCTTTGCTAAATCAACAATTTTCACTGGTTCACCCATATCTAATAAGAACACTTCACCACCATTCCCCATAGCACCAGCTTGTAAAACAAGTTGGCTTGCTTCTGGAATAGTCATAAAGTAACGAGTCATTTCGGGATCTGTAACAGTTACAGGGCCGCCAGCTTCAATTTGTTTACGGAATAATGGAATAACAGAACCTCGACTACCAAGAACATTACCAAAGCGAACGGTAATAAACTTTGTATCGTACTTATGATTCATACCAAGTACAACCTTTTCTGCCACTCGCTTCGTAGCACCCATGACACTTGTTGGATTTACCGCCTTGTCTGTGGAAATCATAACAAAACGTTCAACACCATGTGCCCCTGCTACATCTGCTACATTACGAGTACCATAAATATTATTTAGCACCGCTGCAATTGGTTGGATTTCCATAAGTGGTACATGTTTATGAGCTGCAGCATGGAATACTACATCTGGTTCATAGTCAGTAAAAATTTGGTCTAACTGATTTTTATCTCGAATATCAGCAATAATGGGAACCAAAGTCCCTTCAGGTACAATGGATCGCAACTCTTGGTGAATAAGATAAATACTATTTTCACCATGTCCTAGTAACAATAGTTTTTTAGGTTTTACCCGCAGTACTTGACGACAGATTTCAGAACCAATAGAACCACCTGCACCAGTAACAAGAACTACTTTATCCTTAAGATATGGTTCCACCTTAGATGTATCGAGATGAATTTCATCACGCTCTAATAAGTCCTCAATAGAAACAGGATGAAGATGGGATACAAGGACTTCGTCATCTAGTAACTGGTACATCCCCGGCAATGTATTAATCTTACATTTAAGAGGAGAGCAGATTTCCATAATCTCACGAATGACATCGCGCTTTACAGATGGCATGGCAATGATAATTTCTTCAACCTTATATCTTGCTACAAGCATTGGAATATCTTCACGATTCCCTAAAATTCTAAAGCCATTCATAAGACGGTTATGTTTAAACATATCATCATCAACAAACCCAATGATTCTTCGAGACCGCTTATGATAACGTTCGATTTCACGAGCTATCGTTGCACCGGCATCACCAGCACCTATAATGAGTGTATTTACTTGGCCACTTTCACCATCGTCCCCATTACTATAATGAAGTGCCACATAATGAAGTAACATACGTCCCATACCAACAGCACCTGTAGTGAGGAACCATGTAATAAAATAAATGGAACGTGGTAAAGATTTACCAAAAACAAACATAG